>CAYGFJ010000017.1:5838-14167 GCA_964349115.1 uncultured Francisellaceae bacterium | reverse complement strand
GCCCAGAATGCGCCGTTATACGCCCGCATAATGGGAATCATGTTCACGATATCTTCGCAATAACCCAACTGGCCCAATTCATCAAATAAAAACAGGATCGTTTCTTTTGAAAACTGACTTTTTGGACTTTGTACCATCAGATTGCGGACAGAGGCCAGAAGCATACGAAATACGCGGCTTCTTTCTCTGGTTTGACCGCCTGGCATGGTGACATAGACGTCCATTTTGCCCTTGATGAGATCCTGCAAGTCAAAAGTGCTTTCAGACACAAAATCGCGAAGGCTTACATCCGCCAACCAGCTTAATTGCAGGTAGGTTGTAGTTAAAATACTGCCTCGTTCTTCACGCGCCGCACCTAATACTTGCGCCCCTGCTGCTTTTGCTCGCATTGAGGTGGATTTGCTCATGGATGTCAAAGTCTCCTCAATTTTATCCCTCTTCACAGTCAAGAGGTCATGCACCATCATCAGAGTTGGCTTTTCATTCTCAAGCAATACCCAATCAATTAAGCCCATCAGCAATATTTCAGCCATGCCCGCAAAGTGATTATCTTTCTGGCTGTTGCTATCCCCTTTGGTGATCAGGCTTTTGACTAAAGCGCCGATCGCCTCATCTCGTTTGGCTGGGTCAGCAGGGATCGCATCTAAGGGATTAAAGCGATAGACTTTATTTTTGAGATAAATCGACTTGCCCGCCTGGAACTCTTTCTCTTTCGTTATGCCATACGGATCAATCAGCGCAATTTCATGACCAAAAACATCATGACGATGACGGGCAGTCACCGCCCAAAGCTCGCCTTTTAAATCATGAATGAACATCGGTCGATTTTGAGTCAGCAAGGTTGGAATCACCACACCCGCTGTTTTACCGCCGCCTGTTTGGGAGATAATGGTGCGATTGCAGATCGGGTGACGTAAAAAGGTGCCTTTGTCGTCTTTCCCAAAAATCACGCCTTCTTCATCCGTTTTGACATACGCGCCCATCTCCATCAGGTCTTGCTTGTCGGCATAAGCGGCTGTTCCCTGTTCACCAGAGGTTTGATCCTGGCGGCGCAGATAATAGCCTTTAATGCCAAAGGAGATTATGACAAGCAACGCAGGAATCAAATAAAGTACGCCGTACTCTACAAAATACCCTTTGAACATGCTGCTAAAAGCTGAAATGCCAATATGGGCTTGATGCGCATAGAAGGCCAGGGTTAAGAAGTCGATGCCAAAAAACAGCGCCAACGTCACAACCGCAGAGATTCCCATTCCGGCCAAGGTGGCCCCCAGCATTAACTTTTTGCGCTGCTTCTTGCTGACCACATACGCACACCCTACGGCACATAGGCTAAGTGCGCCGTACATTAAAAACATGCTGAGCTGATAGCCAAAGCGATCAGGCAAGAAAAAATTGTTCGCATGAATGTAATGTTCATAATTGTACAAACGAGTCCCAGAAGTCAGAAGAACAGACAAAACAATCAACCCTAAAAAAGCGAAGGATGCGCGGCTTTTCTCCTTTGGCGAATAGGCTTTATTCAGCCCTTCGCCCACCCATTTAGAAAACAGATTGACCCTTTTTCTGGCATTCTGATTTTTTGTATTTTGCTTAATCATTTCCTTCTCCTTGATTTGAGTTATAGGGGCCTGCAAAAGGAATATCGCGTGTCACCAACACATTGAAATTGTCACCAGGGCGAATATTCAAAGTCGGCTGAATATTCAGATTTTGTTGAATCATCTGACTTGCCGTTTGAGTCAACTCTTGCCCCATTGCGCCTGCAATAATTTCCTGATTGGTCGGTACGCTTGAGCTAGAACTGCTCTGTGGTTGAGAGATTTGCATCCCCGCACTAAAGACACTCATCAATAACGCTGACCCAAAGATTCGGATGTAATGGTTATCGACTTGATCGTGCAGCCCTGCAAAACCACTGAGATCAGCGCCAGGCATCCCTTGAAGGTCGAGCGATTGATCATTTGGGAAAATGATTCGCGACCAGACAATCAGCACTCGACTTTGACCATAGGCAACCTGAGAATCATATTGCCCCACCAAGCGCGCACCCTGTGGAATCACAATGCTATTGCCCGTTCTGGAGTCATAGACATTTTGGGACACGATTGCCTGTATTTGACCTGGCAAGTCTGAATTGATCCCCGTGATGAGGGTCGCGGGAATCACTGAGCCTGCCATGACCATGTAGGGTGATGCTGGATTTTGAATGCCGCCTTGCAGTGTACTTTGGGTGGGTGATTGAGCGCTCTGTAGAAAAGCGTTTTTTTCGCCCTGCATGTTTTGATTATCAGCGCCGGATGCTGGAGCTTGGGGTGCTGTCGCATTGCCGGAACTCATGGCAGGTTGACTGCTTCCAGAGCTCGAAGGTGCAGACGCAGAAGAATTACTGCCTGGTGCATTAAAACCATCCGGCGTTAAGCCACTCTGCATTCCCGCCTGAACGGCTTGCTGGTAGGGGTTTTGACCATTGCTTGCTGCGGCATTATTGCTGCCACCAAAAAAACCGCCACTACTGCCAGCCCCTTGAGTTGAATTAGCAGGCGCTTGAGTTTGCGCAACACCTGCCAGATTAGCGGGGAGATTGCCAGGCCCTTGCGTGGGCGCAAGCGCCCCACTTGGCACAGGCAAATTGCCATTGGCCGCCCCCTGGGGCTGGGTAGCACTTGCAGAGCCATAAGCCTGAACTTGCAAGGAGCTCAGCAAGGTTTTACCCTGATCGCCTTGTTTGCTCAAAGATGAGGCGCTAATGCTCATCGATTCTGCCTGAGTCGTGGCATCTGAGGTTTTGGGCGATAAGTGGAAAATCGCCCAGATAATATAAATCCCCAGACCCGCGCCCGCCAACAGAATCAAATTTTTGCCACGTTGATTAATGCGTGTCCCTGTGGGTGGCTTTGGCAGAATGCTTGCATCTGCGGCTTCAGCCTTACTGCCACTTTCCGCTGCTTGGCCCGCGTGGCTTTCTGTCTTTTGATCTTCAAGAATTAAATCTTGAAGGCTGAACTCTTTATAGTCTTTCGTCATGATGATTGCTCCTATTTGTTGGATTAAGCGGGTCTAAAACCAAGAGTGATCCAGGCTTTTATTGCTAATCACGACCTTGGTTTGATCCATTCCCACCCCTGTCGCCAGCACCGCTTTAGCAAAGATTTGATCCACCACATAATCAACAGTGCCGTCGCTTTCCGTTTTCTTACGGAAATTGACCAATTGGTTTTCGCCATGATTCAAGACAAACAAAACAGGCAGGGTGCCGCTTTGAACGCTTGCGGGGAATTGAATAAACGTGTGGACGCCATCATCAAAAACCCGAACAGGTTTCCAGCTTGGGTTATCCCCTGATAGGGAATAATTAAAGCTGATTTGACTCAAATTAATGTTGGTATTGCTATTGATGGTGCTCACCACATTTTGACTTTGCTGGCTTTGCTCCTTTAACACCTGCTCGGTTGCGGCTTGAATTGATGCATCAGTATCACTGGGATAATAAAACACGGCCTGACGCACATAGTTGGAGCTTGAGGTCAAAAGTGCAATGTTATAAATTCGCTTATCGGTCGTGATAACAAGATTTGTCGCAAGGTTTGCTGTTTTGGGTTTGATAACCAATAGTTCTGCACCATCAGGCCAAGTTCCACCGACCAACATGGTTTTAATGTCCCAATTGGCAGTGTCCCCAAGGGATAAATCCTTGATGAGCTCACCTTCTTGAAATAGGACGGTGCAAATATGCAAGGGTTGGCAGGCAAGGTAAATCTGCTGAGCGGGATCATAGGCAAACCCTTCAAAGCCATTGGTGCTGACGTTAGGGGCCTTTCCAGTTTTTTGATAGCTTTGGTAGGCTGCCACCAGATCAGGATTGCCGCCATAATTAAAGCTGGCGTCAATCTGATTCGTGGTTTGGACGGGTACTGTTACCGTTTTGGTAATGACTTCGGTTGCAGGCGCATAGGTTTGATGAGCCGGATTGCTGGCACAGCCTACCAATGCGGCGCTAATGCCCAAAACTAACAGCGTTTTTTGAATGTTTTTTACTTGTTGTACTTTCATGGTGTGATCTCCTATGGGTGGTTAGATTTGTTGAGTCCAGTTGATATTTGTGATGTAGATGCCCAGCGGGTTATAACGAATGTCTTTGACGTCGCCGATTTCGTAAGTGATGTCCGCTATAAAATTCTTCTGGCTGACGGGTTGATCACCTGGAGTCGTGGTGGTTTCCTGCCATGCGATTTCATAAGTGTTCGCCGTCCGTGGAATTTCATATTGAACCTGGATATTTACTTTTTGGCTTTTGCCGATGACCAGCGGATTATTTTGCTGGTAATAATCGCTCAAAGTAGTAAAGGCATCGCCCGTTGTAAGCGCTTGTGCCGCATAAATATCATCTTGATCAACGTCTGGATCACCCGCTACTCCGCGTGCATAAAGGATGAATTTATACAGAACACCCTCGATCGCACTTTGAGGAATGGTGCTACTGTCAAAGCTTTTAGCCTGCATTCCGGTGATGACCTGACCGTTACTCGTAACCTGGACAATGTAGGGCTCGATTTTAGATTCACTTGCGATATGCCAACACATAAAACCAAGACCTAAAATGACCGCGCCCAGACAAGCGAGCAAGCGATAGCTATTTTCCAATTGGATGGCTGTGTTGCCATAAAGCTCATCCCAGGCCATACGTCCTTTCACATATGGGCTATCTTTATCGATGCTTTCAGCCAAAGCCGCATCTGCTTTGGGTTGGTTTTTCATGACATATCGGCCCAGATTGAGCTTTTCTATGATCAATTTGATTTTCTGCTTCATGGTGTCGTCTCCTTGGTTGTTAATTGCTTGCTGCGAATAAATCGATTTGACCCTTACGATTCGCTGGCTCTGGCCCTGGCAGGTGAATCACTGAAGGCGTGATGAGACTGCCTCCGCTTCTTCCACCGCTTGGGGATATATCTGATACTCCCCCTGAATGGCTGCTGCCAAAATGGGTCAACATGCCAGAGGCAAGGCTTGCTGATTGATTGCCTTGAACACCGCCTGCTGCACCATCAAGACCGCTACTGCCTTGCCCTGCAAAGCTGGCCATTTTGCCGTGCAACCCATTGGCGCTGCCTCCAGCGGCACGCATAGCCGCTCCTGCCATCTCAAACGCACCCACTCCCATCAGAACGCCCGCAGCGGTTTTGGCAACGCTGCCTGTAGTGGCACCCGTGATGTTATCCATGTGGCTAATGGCAAAGGAGTGAGAGGCGGCAGAGGCAATTTTGGATGGAACGCTTTTTACAATCAGGTAATAAATGATTGATCCCACCGCAACGCCGAGATAGGTTGACCAGTCTTTCGCTTGAGTCGCTTGATTGATCAATTGAGCCCAATCACTGCCTAATTGCACACCGATTGCAATCATGACGTACAGCATCATGAGTTTTATGCCGACAGCAACCGTCATCCCAATGTATTCACGCGCCATTGGGAGGGTATAACTGCTTGCACCAAAGGCAATAAACAAGGCACTGACTGCGACTAAAAAATAACTCTCAATCAGCGTGATCATGAGTTCAGCCGCAATCAGTCCATAACAGACCACAACAGCAATGCAGCAAAAAACGCCGAAGAATGAAAAGGCGATATCAGTCAACACTCCCCAGCCGTTAAAGCTTTGCAAAATCGCACTTGCGATGGCTAAGCCTTCACTCACTACACTGGAGGGATCAAGCTTGGTGATCGTTGAGCCTGCAACTCCTAATTGTGAAAAGGAATTGAAGAGCTCAGGCAGCAACGTCCCTGCATTGATCATCAGGTAGTAGAGCACCGAAAGCAGCACAATATTTTTGATGGAGTGAACCATCATCGTCATTGCATTGCCTTCACCCGTCATAATCGACTTACTCAGCTTTAAGGTGAGCTGAATGACAAGCAGAATCACCATGAGAATCATTCCTGCGGTTTCCACCTGGCTAAACCAGTTTTGAGTTGCCTGAAGATACTCACCCGTCATCGTGTCAAAGATTTGCATTTGCATGATGTTCTCCTACTGGCCGTTAAAATTAGGCATCGGGCCAAAACCGTTTTGATTTTGATATTGCGGATAGGTGCTATTCATGCCATTGATGAGATCATTGCTCTGACTTTGTTGGGCTTGATCTTTTTGCACCTGATACGCCATATAACTGTTTTGGCTGTTGATCTGCGTCATTTCTAACTGGCGCAATTCTTCGAGCTGATTGACCCCCTCCCCAGCGAGCATGTTTCCCATCTGCACGGCCTGTAACTGACCCGCCGGATTATTGGCAAGCCCTCGCAATGCATTGATGGTCTGCTCTTCACTCGCAAAATCGGAGGCCTGGAGTGAGATCGAGTCCAAAGCTCCGCGTACTGTATCCAAAGTGCTACCTGACCAGCTTTGATAGGATTGCTGATAGTTTTGCGGCGATTGATAACCTGGATAGAGCGACTTAAAGGCGGAGTCCATATTTGACATGGAATAAGCCAAAGACTGCCCTGTTTGAATCGCACTCCCCAGATTTGCCAGGGTTTGCGACATATTCTGCCAGGTAAAGCTCCCGAAGTTTTTGATGTTTTGCAACTGGAGTTGATATTGCTGCAATTGAGTCTGATACGACTGCACCTCCTGGAGAGCCATTTGGGTAGTCTGAAGGGCTGTAATGGAATTTTTACCAAAATTAATGGGGTCAAATACCACCATTGCTTCTGTACTCTCGACGCATCCAAAAAGGATCAGCGCCGAGAGAACGACTGTTATTTTTTTACGCATGATTCACCCCCGCATAATGTTGGTTGAAATGATTACTCCAGGTGCTAAGACCCCTGCTTTGTAGCCAGGTTGAAACCCAATTGGGATTGCTGCGATCGTAAATTTCCATAAAGGCGGCAATGTCTTCTTTTTTGGAAACCCCGATAAATGCAAGGGTCAAAGCGCCTAAGCCCAAGGTAATTAAACGCTTGTCATTGGGATACATGACGTAATAGTCACGTTTTGGCTTCGCGCTGCCGATAATGTCAATTTGGCGGTCATTGAGGCCACAGAATTGGTACATTGCCCTCGATTCGTCAGTGATTGCATCGTTCGGCAAGTAAATCTTGGTCTTGCAAGATTCGAGCAATACAGAACTGATTGTAGACTTTGCCGCATCTTGTAAAGACTGAGTTGCAATCACAATCGACACATTAAATTTACGCAAAGTTTTAAACCAATCTTTGAGCTTTTTGGCAAAGTATGGGTTATCTATATACAGCCAGCCTTCATCCAGAACCAACAAAGCAGGATAACGATTTTTAAATTGGCGATACAAAACACGGAATAGATAATCAATGACAGGCAGATAAAATGCCTCTTTTTGATCCAGCAACCAGCCCATCTCAAAGGTCATGAGCGAACTCATATTGATTTGATCTGTCGTTGCATTGAGCAAGGAACTCATCGCAATCGATTCTACATACGCTTTTAACGTATCTCGAATAATATTGTCCTGAACATAATCAATAAATCCTGACAAATTCCAATTGTTGCGTTCGCTGTCCCGAAGAATAGTGAGTGTCCGACGAACTTCTGTTTTGACCTCAGGCGTGAGCTCCATGCTTTGCAACTCAAGCAGATTTTCAACAAAGCCCACCGTCCAATCCAATTCCTCAGGATCATCAATATGTGACAAGGGCGCGAGGCTAACGCTATGATTTAAACCCACATCATAATAATCGCCACCCAAAGATAAAGTGACCACTTTGTTAGAATTATCTTTATCAAACACATAGACGTGCGAGTCTTTGTATTTGCGGTGTTGAGCAATCAGCAAACCCAAGAATGTGGATTTACCTGAACCCGTAGGCCCGATAATCATGGTATGCCCCAGATCACCCACATGAATATTAAATCGAAATGGTGTCGCCCCCTGTGTTGCTGAATAAAATAAAGGTGGCGATTCTTCAGGATAAAACGGACACGGGCAAAATTGCTCACCTTGATAAATCGCACTGACGGGAGCCATGCAGGATAATTCGTAAGAATTCAGCAACACCTTGCGAATGTTGCGTTCACCATGGCCAGGAATCGAACCCAGGAACGCATCAATGCAGTTGTAGTCTTCATCTTTCACCATAAAGCCCAATTGCTGAAGTCCGCGCGAAACCATGCGCACTTCCTCTTCCAGCTTATTGGCGTCATCATTCATGAGCACAATGACATTTGTGACATAGCCAAAGCGCACCACCCCTGAAGAATTGAGGTTTTTTGCCTGCTCAATTTGGCCTACCATTTCGGCAGCGTCCCCATTTTCAAGCGTGGGTTGACCGCCAAAAGCCTGGCGTGCGA
>CAYGFJ010000017.1:0-5738 GCA_964349115.1 uncultured Francisellaceae bacterium | reverse complement strand
TAATGCAGGAAGGTCAACAGGGTTTTATCCGTCAGACGATCGACCCGCAGATATTTGGTCAAGACATCCATTGCTGAGGCAATTTTCTCTTCAAAGCGTTTATGCAAGTCATTGATCGTCACATCTTTGATGGGTTGATCTGATTCCATAAAAAAGCGCTTGATCGATGATCTCAATTCCCGATCTGGCAAATAGGTCAATGTCAGATAAGTTAGTGTGTCAAAATGCGCGCCTTCGGTTTGGTATTGTGAGCGGCGCTCATCTTCAATCAAAGCGGATACTGGATCAGGAAAGCTTTGGCCTGACAGATATTCGTTTGATTGCAGGCGCACTAAATTAAACTCAACCATCCAGCCTGAATCGAGCATTTTTAAAGCATGATTCAAATTCAATACGATTTGATCGAGCTCGCTATCTGTGGATGATTCAACGTCAGGGCCGCGATAGGCAAACACCGCCATGAAAGCACCATCTTTCATCAGAATGGTGCCTGGTTCAAAATACATGAGGTATCCCAGCAATTCATTTAGCCCGACCTGTTCGCCTTTTTTATGAAGTGCCATACGGGTTTTACTGGTTTTAACAAGGGGCCGGAATACGGCCCTTGCGATTTGAGTGATTTGATTTATTTTGTTTATAAGCTTAGTCATGAGTCGTTCTCCTTGGGTTGCTTACAATGCAGGGATTGAATTAATTTTTTGCTTGTTGACTTTGGCTCTTGCAAAGCTGACGGGCTGATAAAAGCCTTTGTAGCGAAAGTGATTCGCCAACACTTTCACAATCTTGGGGTCTTTTTTAAAACCCCATACCGCGATTGAATGAAAGAAACAAAAGACAATTGGGCCAGCCAGTACATAGGGAAAATGAAAGCGGGTGACATAAATCATCAATACCGCAATCAATCCGTACAAGAACATGGGCGCTTTATCGACCCCGAAAAATAGCATTTCGCGTGAGAGCGCCCGATTAAGGGTCATTTTTGAGCCTCGCATGGTGCCGCCCTCCTTAAATGACCGCGCCAGTCATGCCAGGAACCATCATCACCAAGTTGGGTGCAGCCAAAACCAGGCCCCCACCAATCAAGGCGCTGACCACTTGTTTCATCCCGACATCATGGCCTTTGAAAACCCAGAAAAAGCCTGCGGCCATAATGCCTATTGCGGTAATAATGATGATGGGTGCGCCTTCAAGCTCAGTCATAATGTTAAACAACGCGCCAGTAAACTGATATTTATCAGCCCCCGCACTGGCTGCAAAACAAAAATTGCTTGAAAATATCATTGACACTGACCAGATTGATTTTGAAATGAGACCAGAGGCACGACTCAATAAGCTCTGTTTTTCAGTTTCAGGTTTCACTTTTGAAGGTTTTTTAGCTTTGATCCTGTGGATACGAGCTATTAACTCTTTGATGAGTTGAACGCGGCGTTCGTTGGCTTTGGTATGGATAATTTTGGTATTCATAGCGGTATGCTCCTGTGTTGTGGATGAATTAGATTTTTTTGTCTGCACTGACTCTGACGCTTTTGGATAAAACTTGTTAAACGGCATGGCGTATACTCCTCATCGTTTTGAGTTGTTTTAAATTGCCCGTTAATGAATCAATCAAAATCGCATCTGAAAAATGCTCTGCTGGCACGCTGCGCTGAATGTGCAAACGTAAAAGCAGTGTGCTTTCCAATAGCGCAACAATTTTGTTGGTATTGAGCTCCCAAGCCAGTAATAAATCGTTCTGGTTGGCATCTCTGCTGTAGTCCATGCTTATCTCCTTGGTTGGTGGTTAATTTAGTTCTTTGAATAAAAATTGTTGAGTGATGGGGTCATAGCCCTCAACGCTTGAAATATTTTTGACTTTGCGCTCAAGCGTGAAATTGTTGCGTTCGATGGCGACAATGAAGTCAATGGTTTCAAGCAACAGTGAGATCGGTTTTTCAACGCCTGCCTCCTCCGCCAGAGATAGACAACGCTGAACGGCTGAATGCGTATCGTTGGCGTGTACCGTTGCAATTCCTCCAGGACAGCCCGTATTCCAGGCTTTCATTAAATCCAGCATGGCTTTATCGCGTACTTCGCCAATCAAAATGCGGTCAGGCCTGGAGCGCATCGCCACAAAGATCAGCTTTTGCAGGTCAACGGGATTTTTGATGATGCGATTTGTCACCATCTGCACCACGTTTTTGGCGGAACATTGCAACTCAGGCACATCTTCCAAGATCAAAAGTCGCTCTGACTCTGGCGCGATTTTGGTGAGCTCATAGATGCAAGCATTCACAAAAGTCGTTTTACCTGTGCCAGGCCCACCGCAGACCAAAATGTTTTTGCGCTCTGCGATCGCCTGGCGGATGATTTTGGCTTGCTCAGCGGTCAACGCGCCTTTCAGAATATAGTCATCAAAGGTATAAACTGCCTCGGCTTTTTTACGAATCGTAAAGCTTGGGCGCTTGACTAAAGGCGGCAAGATTCCCTCAAAGCGCGAATGATCGATCGGAAACTCGCACTCTAAAATGGGATTGTCATAATTGACCTCCGCCTCAACAATCCCCGCAATCTTACGAATAATCCGCTCAGCCTGACCAGGTGAAATTTCACCTGCCTGAATGACTCCATTTTGACGGTGCTCAATCCACAAGATACTGTCGGGATTGAGCATCAACTCCGTCACCAGAGAATCACGCAGTGGACCCAGAATAATATCCCCACAGGCCTCCTCAAGCTGCTTGATGCGCCCAGGTAGGTTATTCATCATGGAAACTCCCGATGAGCTGAAAGAGTTCTAATTCAGACATTTCTCTTTTTACAAAATAATCTTTTCTGGCCGGACGAGATTTGCGGAAAGTTTGCACACGTTCCTCCATCATTAGGGCCTCGTCCGTCGCAGAAAAGTCGCTTGCATCAAGCTCCAGGAAGTCAAAACACTCCCCAAAGCCTGATAAATTCATGGTGTACTCAAGTTCATATCTGTTCATCATTGCAGCCTCTTAAATTAGTTGGTTCGACCCCTGCAACTATAGCTTTTTATTAAAGCAGTTCATAATTCGTTAAAAATAAAGCAAAAAGTGCTTCGTAACTTACGGGTACAATAGTGCTGGTCTACCGCTGTACAGGCTCAAAGCAATATGAAATAAAGGTTTGTTTGATTTTTAAAAAATTGAAATTTCTGCAACCCGCATCTAGACAAGGGTTTGAAGGGTGTTGAGATGTACCAAGCCTTTTCTGATTTTCTGGCAAATGGAAGCAATCAGGACTTTTTAATTCTGACACACCCATTAAAAAAATGGCTGCGCGACTGCAATTTATGATTCGGCCATGAACTCATAAAATCAGGATCATCAATGATAATGTTTTCAGGATTACTAAATTTCACCGCTTTCACTGGATCATGATAAAGCTCAAAGGTATAAGCTGATAAAATCCTATGTAAATCGCCTTCAGGGGAAGCCTTAGATTTTCTTAAAACATAATCACGAATCTTATCAAGCGCACGCCCCATAAAGTACATGTTTTCCGCCACACTCTTAGCCTTATTATTCTTAGGCGAGATCAAGTACGAGGTTGGGTGATTGCATGAATAATAAAGATTTTTTGCAGATTGCCAGTCGATATATTCTGGGGCCATGATGATCGGCGCATATTTTTTAAGGCCGTAATCTTTAATATACGCATCTTGAATCAGTTTGGCTGGCATGGCTTCTTCGCTTGCCTCTCGCAAACCTGGCGTCAAACCGAATGCTAACATCAACAAGTTCAAGGCTTGCTCTTTTTGCGCTAAAGTCAGCTTTGTTCTTTTAACCTGCTGCATTTCTCCGAAAATTGAATCTAACCAAGGCCTAACCATGCCTTCAGCCACATAATTACGGCTAAAATCCTGTTCAATGCAATGATAAAAATCCTGCCAGGCAGGGTCACTCAAATGCGTGAACCAGATTGCAGGGAAGCTTAATATTACTGTCTTCCAGGCCGTTTCTGGAGGATAAATTTTGCTATTGGCAATAAGCCTAAATATCTTCCAGTGCTCATCCAGATTCATTGGGTTATCAATGCCAACATGGTGCCGCTGGATCATTAACTTATGCCACTTGTGATCGGCAATTCTCGGATGCATAAAGACATTGCGGCATCCTGCAGTTAACCTCCATAGGCCGTGCATATGGTGCAAAGGATTCCTCCCATGACTAAAGACCTGTTCTGCACAGAGGAATTGCCCCGCTTGAAAAACGCGGCAAATTGGGTTGCTTCGTGAGTACTCAAAAAACAACTCACAGCGCTTGCTTAAAATGAGGCTCATCCCCGGATTTATTTGGGGATCGGCAATGGTAGCGCCATAATCATACTCTTTGAGTATCAAGGGATAGCTTGAATCGAGTTTATCAAGTATTTTCGCCAGCTCTGGCTTTACTGCTTTCACGTTTTTTTTGATATCTTTCCAAAAAACCTCGCGATCACTCATGCGTGGAACAGGATTTTTAATACCCGCCCTCGGTGAGTAGGGGATTCTGGGAGCCATAAGATTACCTCTATTTTTTTATTGTTATTTTAGTTGGGCTTAATTGCGATACATCCATTGCGCAGGAAAGGAGCGCGACGATTATGAGAAAAATAAACAGCCCCCTCCTCAATCAAGCTACTCGAACCTGCATGCAAAAACTCTAATCTGACTTGATTGTACTCATAGCATTTTTCGATGCCTTTTTTGCCGTGATACTCCATCAAACGATCATATATTTTTTGAACATCCTCCACCAGCGCATAGCTTGACTGGCGTACCTTTCTGGAAATATGTGCGTATTGGTCAATGCTGCTATTGAATTCAAAGGAGTAAAAACAATCTACTCCTGGTTTAATATAGCCAGGATGCATGATATCAAGGGTCTTCAGCCCATAATCTTTTTTGAACACATCTTGAATCAGTTTAATCGGTGCAAAATTGTCGTCTTCGATGAAGCTAAATCCGGGCAAATCACCTGCAGCAATGGCCAAAACATTTTTAATAACCTGCGCTGCATAAAGTTCGCTCTTTCTTTGAATAACGCCACCGACAGCCGAATCAATCTCATGCTTATTCGCATTAAAATTAGAAGTTGGAATGCCTTGTGCAGTCAAATATTGTTTGAGGTCTGCACTATTCAGCCCCTGATAAAGCCACTCTTCCGTAAAAAGAATGATATGGGCTCGCCACCTCGATTGCAAAGCCTTAGCTAATGCCTTAAACAAATGCCACTGCTGAAAAATTGTCAAGCAAACCTCAAAATCAATATTATTGCGTTTTGCCAGGCGGAATAAACAATCTGAATTGCAAATTTTGGATAAAAAGAAAATGGCTCGCGCCCCCGCAGTGACATACTGCATATGGAGCGGCACAGAAGAGGAATCTAAATCCTTATGTAAAAAAAGAATATTCCCTGGTTCCAGCATAGCGAGCGTTGTGACCTTCTCACTCTCATCGCCTTCGTCCTGCTGCATAAAGACTTCTATGCCTCCACGCACAACTACTCCAAAAGCAAATTTTTGCCCCTCTTCTGGCAAAACCAAAGAACCTTGTCTTGCAATATAATCGCCATACTTGTATTCTGCGGAATAAGTTTTGAGAGCAGGATTTTTTTGAAAAATAATATTAAGACGGTCTATTAGATCTGGCGAACAATGAGCAATATTGTCTTTCAAGCTTGTAAATGCGACGTCTGTTATTTTCATATTTTTAATAAGTTTTTAAACTATAATTGACCACAATTATATTTTAT
>CAYGFJ010000016.1:0-14216 GCA_964349115.1 uncultured Francisellaceae bacterium | reverse complement strand
CGGTGACAGCGGTGGCGGTGGCGGTGGCGGCGGCGGAAGCGGTGGCGCAAAAGAGGATTCGCCTCCAACTATGGGCGAATCAAATACGCCCAACCATGTTCCTTTAGCCCCAAAGGGACCATCACCAGACAGAGTGGTCAAGTATGGAAGCTTTCGCGATGTAGGCCGAGCAGTCCATGGAAAAGAGGCCACTGCTGCTCCAACGCCAGTGCCCAGCGCTGCACCGCCATCGTTAGAAACAAATGACGTCGTTTCCGAACTCCTTGAGATTTTAAAAGCCATTGGGGCAGAAACAGAATCTCTGGATGTTGCGGAAGGCGCAAGTATTTTTGCTGAACTGCTAAGCCATGTACCAACGGCTGCAGCGCCTGCTACCATGCCCGGCGCTGCACAGACAGAAGCAGCAGCTTCTGCTGCCGGAGGAGGAGCAGCTAGCACGGCAGACACTCCCCCATCGACTTTCCGTCTCCGCCTCAATCGATGCACAGCAGCCATGTACACAGCATGGAATAAAGAATACACCATCGGCATGTTTCATCCCAGCCGGGGTGAGTTGATCACATTGGCATTTTCCGCCTTGTATGGAGTTTTGTATGGCGTCATCTCTCAATTCAAGGCCTCAGGCGATTTAGGGCCTGGCTTAGGTGGATTTTTCTCGGCCTTCAGTGCCATTTCGAATTTCGCACAAATTTTTGGCACGCTCAATGGGTTGCCTGCACAAATCAAAAAGAATTTTGAAACATTTCAAGGCTATATCAACACTGCATTACAATTCCTTCTTAAATCCTGCCTCTGCGAAACTAGCATTACGCTCATCAGTCAAATCACAACTGCCCTTCTTGGTATTGCTGTTGCAGCCCTGTCTGTATTGACGGCAGCTTCTTTGGCCTCTGCTACTTTTGCTGCAACGGGTTCCACCTTCATTGCTCACCTCATGTGGGCCTTCCGCGCCACCCTTGTTTTTAGAGCCACCCTCATTCTGCCAGACACTCTGAAAGAAGTATTCCTCCACCTTAAAGAAAAAATTCAAGCGGTGCGCAATGGCGATAAAACTCTTATCCGCGCGCTCATTGAAACTGTTTTAATGGGTTTGGCTGCATACATTGCTTATCAATACAGTCTCTCACAAAGAGAGCCCATGGGAGCCTTTGCCGCAGGCAATTTACAAAGGCTCTTTGATGGATTGGGTGCATCGCTCAATCTGGCGCCTGATGTCTTACTTTTGGGTGATCTGGGATTGTTACCCCTCATCGCCTTAAATGCTTGTTATATCATGGGCGGCGCCATCAAACTAGAGGAATTATGCGCCAAATTTCACCCGCTTCTTCTGGTTTCACTTATTTTCTCGGCACCAACGGGCTTCCCCGGTGTTGCTTTAATTGGAAATGTTGACCTTATGAGCATTTTGGTTGCTTACCTCTCGGCTGCACTATCCAATTACGCTTCAATGGCAAAACTAGATTATGTGAAAGCTAAAATCACAAAAGACCAGATGATTGCTAAACTCGAAGCACTTTTCCTCAATATTGCAATTATCTCCGAACAATATGAGCAAATTAGAATTGCCGCGCCACCAACTGAAAATATTGATGCCATAAACAAGCTCATTCGAAACTGTAGCATTATTCGAGAAGCGCTCACTGCAGAGTTAAGTGCCCTCCATAGCACGCCCAGCACAACCTTTGAAAGAATCGGAGAAGTCTCTAAGCACGCTAATGATGTCGTTGTAAGCGCACTCTGTTTTCACTCTTCTCCTCCAACTTCTGAGAGCAGAACACCACTCCTTTCCAGGGATCCCCCCTGCTTGGATGATATAATAGGCATGCGGGCCGTCACTTTACAACCAGGCAGTTGATATGCCTGGTCTAATAAGCCCAGCATACACTCGAAAGGCGAAGAGCTTCCCAGCTTTCTTTGATCCGTGCTAGCATGCCCTGCATGAAAAAACCTCCGCATTGGCAATGCAGCCTCAGCAAAAGCATAGGCGGAAAATCGTCGATTGGGAATTCCCAATTGGTACTCCCTCAATGGGGTCATTGTGTCTGATCAGGAGCTGGCTGCATTGAGTCGAGAAAGTCAAAGCGCGCATTGACAGCCTTCGGAATGTACTCCGCCCACTAAATGGCAAACAAAGCATCCATTGTACAACTTGAAAAAACAAGATCATCTGCATAGTCTGAAGGCGCGAGGCCATAAGTGGTGATCATGGAGATGACGATTTGTTTGGTTGTTTTTGTGGCAGCTTGATAGGCTTCTCTTTTGCGTTCCAACACTTTTGCATAGTCTTTGTCGATTTTAAAAAGACTGGAGGTGTATTTGATTTCACACAGAGACACCATGCCATCATTTCTGTCGAAGACCAGGTCAATTTGAGCGCCAGGAATAGTGCTGTTTTTTCCAGGAATGAAGCGCCATGTGCCTGCAATGGCAGCTCCTCCAATATTTAAAGCTTTGCGGATATTGCTGATGTGCTTGTAACACACAGCTTCGAAGGCAAGGCCTGACCAGGCTTGAAATGCAGGCATTTTGGATGCCTCCTCCCAATATTGACTGTCATTTTCAGTGTGCAGGCCTGATGCAGCAAGCGGAGCGATCCAGCTTAAATAAAACAGCGTGTACTCATCAATGATTTTGTAATAATTGCCATATTTTCGACCCATGGGAATGAAGGACTGTATAAATCCTGTCTGCTCCAATTCTTGCAGCCACACGCTCAGTGTTCCCCCTTGCACCGACAATGCTTTTGCAATTTCATCACGACTGACGCCCTCTCTTTTGGCTGCAATGACTTTGATGATTTGCTCATGGCCACCATTCTGATCAAAAAGAGCAGAAAATAAATTTTTAAATTCATCAAACAAAGGCGCAGCCCGCTGAAAACAAAGCTGATTGATGTTTTGGGCAGAAGACAAGCCCTTTTTCAATCGATCAAGATAATAGGGGATGCCCCCAATACACAAATAAAGTGCCAGTGTTTGCGATTGATCATAAGGCATGCCCCTACTTTTCAAATACGCCTGCGTTTCTGACAGGGTAAATGGGGCGATGGGCATGCGATATGTCACACGGTTGTGAAGACCCCCTTTATGATTCAAGACATTTTTAATAATCCAGGACGCAGCAGACCCACAGATGATCAGCTTCATATTGTTTTGACTGGACCAGTGACGATTCCAGTAATAATCCAAGACATTGAGCAACTGACGCTTACGTTGCGCCATCCAGGGAAGTTCATCAAAAAACAAAACAATCTTACGCCCCCCACCCACCAAAGCAATGGCATCGTGCAGCATTTCAAACGCAGCGAGCCAGGTTTTGGGGGTTTCAAACTGCATCCCTTTAAAATTGGAGTAAAAAAGACGAATGACTTCCTTTTTAAACTCCAGCAGCTGCTCTTTAGCGCTGGCATTTTGGATGCCTGAAACCTGAAAAAACAAGCAATCGCTTTGGCGTGCAAAAAATTCTCGAATAAGAAAGGTCTTGCCCACACGCTGTCTGCCATAAACGGCCACAAACTCAGCGCGTGCAGATGAATAGGCCTCTTCTAACAAAGATAATTCTGGTCTACGGCCAACAATAGCAAGGCTCATGAGGAGTTCCTTATTTTTAGGATTGCTTAAGCATATTACTATGCAATCCCAAATTTTGACAGGCCCATTTTCCAAGGCATTGCGAGGACATTTTCGAATTGCAGGGACAGAGGGTCTTGGCTTAAAACCCACGCTTCCGCATTGAGCTCTTTGGCCACCCGTTGCAAAATGTGCGTTTGATCAGCGCGGAGGGAGGCAGTACTTTTTATTTCAATGAGCAAGAGCGGAGCGCCGGGACGCTCAACGACGAGGTCAATTTCCATATCGTCTTTGGTGCGAATGAAAGACAGGCGATATTCAGATTTAAAATACTGGCACAGTTTATATATTTCAGTAATGACAAAGGCTTCGAACAAATCGCCGTAATAGCTGGTTTGCGCTTGAGTGGGAAGGGTTAAAGTACGTTGAAGCGCGCGGGCGATACCTCCATCAAAAAAGTAAAATTTCGGTTGACGACCCAAACGTTTTCGGAAAGAATGATGAAAAGGCTCCAGCATAAACCCCAGAAGAGTGTCCTCTAAAATACTGAAGTAATTGTTCACTGTTTTGTCATCAACGCCTACTTCACGGGCGATATTATGGGTGTTAATCACTTTGCCATTCATCTGAGCGGCCACTTCCAGAAACCGACGGAAGGGGTCCAGATTTTTGATGAGCTGCTCTGTCATCACCTCTTCTTTCAAGTAAGTGTGGGTATAGGCTTGTAAAAACTGGGTTTTTTCTTCAGAGGTGGCGAGCTCAAACAATTTAGGCAAAAGGCCATATTGCAGGGTTTGCTCTAAATTAAAGTCTTCGCCCAACTCCATAAAGCTGAAGGGATACAGATGATAAACAAAGGCACGGCCAGCGAGTAAATTGGCTGCACCACGCTTCAATTTTCGCGCAGAGGACCCCGTCATCACAAAGACCACGCGCCCTTTTTCCTCAATCAAAGCATGGATGACATCCAGGAGTTTCGGCACTTTTTGAACCTCATCAATCACGATATGGGTGATCATTTCTGGCAAGTTTTTGACGATATTCATCAAAATACTAGGGTCACGACTAAAACGTGCCTCTTCCTCAGGAAGGAGCAAGTTGATCCAATAAGCCGTTTCAGCAAAAATCTGATGCAAAAGCGTGCTCTTCCCTGTCCCTCTGGCCCCAAACAAAAAGAAGTGGTGCTTCAATGAAGGCTTTAATAATCTGGCTTTTGGCATGGTTTATCCTGTTTTTGGAGTCGACTCCATAATTGTACGCCATTTTTGGAGTGCTGTCTAAAACTTTGAAAATGCCATGACGATTCAGCGGTTTTTGAAATGACCACATCAATGTAGTGTGCTGCTTTTTGGGGCGAGAGGGGTGGGGAAAAGCACATTTTCGACAGGCCCATTTTCCACGGCATAGCGAAGCGCTTTCCAGCTTTCTTTGATCTGTGCTAGCATGCCCTGCATGAAGAAACCCAAAATCATTCTTGTAGGCGGCCCTAATGGCTGTGGCAAGACGACTTTTATTCTTGAATATTTAAAATTAGAACCGCTCTGTTATTTGAGCGCAGATGCCATTGCCTATGAACTCGATGCCAAAAATCCCACTGCTCAAGCCATTCAAGCGAGCCGCCTTTTTATAGAGCGCTTGGACGATCACATCAACCAGCACACTGACTTAATCATCGAGTCCACCTTGTCGGGCCTGTCTTTGGCGCGGCACTTGAAGTTGGCTCAAGATCAAGCTTACAGCGTTGAATTGACCTATTTATTTTTAGATACTCCAGCGCTATGCAATCATCGAATTAGCCAGCGGGTATTAAATGGTGGTCATTTTGTCCCGCCAAAAGATGTAGAGCGCCGCTTTTATCGTTCATACACTCATTTTTGGGAGTTTTATAAACATCAGGCGAATGAATGGTCTCTCTATTACAACCCAGAAGAACAATATCAGCCCGTTGCTACGGGTGTTGGCCAACAATATGAGGTGATATCGAACAGCTTGTTCGAAAAATTTAAAGCAATTGGAGCACTGACATGACCAAACTAAATCCGGGTCAACATGAACGCTTTTTAAGAAACCTCCGAATTGGCAATGCGGCGTCGGCAAAAGCGCAAGCGGAAAATCGGCGATTGGGCATTCCCAATTGGTACTCCATCAATGGGGTCATTGTGTCTGATCAGGAGCTGAAACTCTATAAACACAATCGCGAATGGTTCAAAAAGTAATAACGAATTGCAGGATCTAATAGGGCATACGCCAATTTCACATCAATGCGAAATACTATAACGCACCACCCACCAAAGCAATGGCGCGGCTCTGAGCCTATACTATTTCGCTTCGCCTGATGCTGGGGCCAATTCTACTCTTAGTATTTTTGCAGACGCTGGGGCTAAGGCTTTGTCTGTAAATACAAAGCTGCCTTTTGCGCCAGTTGCCGCAGCTTCATCTTCTCCAGGTTTTTTTCGTTTCTTTGAAGTTTCAGCTGGGGATAGTGGGGGCGCCTCAGTAACTTTAATCGCGCCCTGGTTTTGAATTTGTTGGACCCGATGGTGGAAGCTCGATTTGCACTGAACCCGAATGCTTTGATCGAACTGGTAGAAGCCATGCCCGCCACACAAAAATATGTAGGGTTCAGAAATTTTTTGCCAAACAGGCCTGACTACACAATCCCAAATTTTGACAGGCCCATTTCCCAAGGCATGGCGAGGGCATTTTTGAATTGTATGGGTAGGGCTTGCACTCTTGAGAAAGTGCTGTTATTATCCGGAGTGTATTCCGGATTTACCATGCATATCCGGAACGTACTCCGGGAGAATGCCATGACGATTCAGCGGTTTTTGAAATTACCACATCAATGTAGTGTGCTGCTTTTTGGGGCGAGAGGGGTGGGGAAAAGCACACTATTGGAAGGGGAGTTTGATCTTGATCGTGCCCTGGTTTTGAATTTGTTGGACCCAATGATGGAGGCTCGATTTGCACTCAATCCGAATGCTTTGATCGAACTGGTAGAAGCCATGCCCGCCACACAAAAATATGTGGTGATTGATGAGGTGCAGAGGGTCCCGAAACTTTTGGATGTGGTGCATCTGCTGCTGGAAACACGCAAAAGCAAAAAGTATTTTATCTTAACGGGATCGAGCGCACGAAAGCTTAAAATGGCAGGGGTCAATTTGCTGGCAGGTCGCGCTTTGATGTATCACTTACATCCCTTTTCTTACTTGGAATTAGGCGCTCGCTTCCAATTGTCAGAGGCCTTGCGTTTTGGCGTATTGCCTAAAGTCTTTTCCTTTAAATCCACACCCCAAAAGCAAAAATTTTTAGAAACCTATGCCCAAACGTACTTGAAGGAAGAAATCTGGGCCGAACATTTAGTTCGGAAATTAGAACCTTTCCGTCGCTTTTTGGAAGTGGCAGCCCAGTGCAATGGAAAGATTGTGAATTATACCAATGTCGCGAGAGACGTTGGGGCAGATGACAAAACAGTCAAAAACTACTTTTCTCTTTTAGAAGACACCTTGATTGGCTTTATGCTGGAGCCTTTTCATCATTCCTTTCGAAAACGCCTAAAAACAGCGCCCAAATTTTACTTCTTTGATGTGGGCATTGCTCGTGCTTTGTCACGCATGATTTCAGTTCCACCCCTGCCTGCCTCCAGCTATTACGGCGAGCTCTTTGAACAATTTATTGTGGTGGAATGCTTGAAATTAGCCAACTACTATCATTCTGAATACCGATTTTCTTATTTGATGACCGCCTCCCAACTTGAAATTGATTTGGTGGTGGAGCGTCCTGGCAAGCCCATTTTGTTTATCGAAATCAAAAGCACCACTCTCGTTCATGCTGAGCAGCTGCAATCCATGCAAAGCATCATCAAAGATTTTGATGAATGTGAAGCCGTGTGCTTTTCTTGCGAACCCAATGCAAAAAAAATAGGGGAAATTATGGTTTATCCCTGGCAGGAAGGGGTTCAGAAATTTTTTGCCAAACAGGCCTAACTATGAATTTTAATACGGGCTTTTTCTAGGGTAAAGCGAGCTTACCTTGTGTGAGAATACCCGCCCGAGGATGGGCATTTTCGTAGACTTTCAAGAGATGTTGAAAATCAAGATGGGTGTAAACTTGAGTGGTGCTGATGTCGCTGTGGCCCAATAATTCTTGAACAGCACGCAGGTCGCCACTCGATTCTAGAAGATGGGTGGCAAAACTGTGACGCAACATATGGGGATGCAGATCAATACCATGGTCCCGGCCCCACTTTTTAAAACGATATTGGACGGCGCGTGGAGTCAGCGGACGGCCTTGTTTTCCAGCAAAAACAAAGTCAGTTTCAAGCTTGAGCCGCTGTTCTCGCTCATCAAGCCAGGCGTTTAAAGCCAGCTTGGCTTTACTGCCAAAAGGGATCATTCGCATTTTTTGCCCCTTCCCCGTAGTGCGAAGCATATTATCATCCCGGGAAATATCAGACAGCTTGAGTTGACAGAGTTCCGACAAGCGCAATCCTGAGGCATAAGTCAGTTCCAGCATCGCCAAATCCCGAACACTCCATTCATCCTCTTGCAGGCTCGTTAGCAAGTGCCCTGTCGCATCGACTTGAAGCGCCTCTGGCAACTTTTTCAGTGTTTTGGGGGCCCTCAAAGATACAGCAGGATTGTCTGCGACTTGACCCTGTTGCTGTAAAAAACGATAAAAACTCCGCACCGTAGACAACATCCGTTGAATACTCATTCCCGATAATCCCCGCCCATGTAAATGCGCAAGCCATCCCTTCAAAGCGCGTGGGTCCAGATGTGTAAAATCGAGGTGCTGCTTCGCAAGGTACTGCTGCAACTGCTGCAGATCCCGCTCATAATTTTTAAGCGTATGCGGAGAATAGTGCTTTTCTGCATAAAGTTCATTGATGAATGCGATGATGGCGTCTGTCACTTAATACTCTCGCCTCACAATAAATTCGAGGACCATTTTGAGCAATTCAGTGTCGCCGGGCAGGCTGTGCAGGCACTCTTCAGTGAAGCGCCACTTTTCTTGTAAAAGGGCTCTGGCGCCGTCCAAGCCCAGAATTTTGACGAAAGAGGCTTTTTCGGTCAATTCATCTTTGCCTGGGGTTTTACCCAATTTTTCAACAGGGGTGGCGACATCCAGAATGTCATCTTGAATTTGGAATAGAACGCCTACTTCTTCAGCAAATTGCTTCAAAGTGTGGGCAATGGCATGCGGAGGTTCAGAATACACACAGGGCAGATGGATGCTGGCTTCAATCAAACGACCGGTCTTCAGGCGATGTAATAAAAAAAGCGCATCCACATCGAGGGCTTTTTTTTCAGAATCTACATCCAAATATTGCCCACCTGCCATACCCATAGCCCCTGAAGCCTCTGCCAAAGCAGAGATCATTTTGATGCGTTTGACGGAGTCAAAATAGGGCGTGTTGTCAGCACTTAAAATCAAAAATGCATGGGTGAGCAGTGCGTCCCCAGCCAAAATGGCAGTCGCCTCACCAAAAGCAACATGACAAGTTGGTTTGCCGCGACGCAACACATCATTGTCCATTGCAGGCAGGTCATCATGAATCAGAGAGAACGCATGAATCAGCTCGACGGCAGTGGCATAGACATCCAATTCTTCATCAGGAACGCAAAGATAGGCGCCCACGGCAAAGCAGAGCATAGCCCGAACCCGCTTTCCCCCATCCAACGAGGCATAATTCATGGCCTCAAAAAAGAGGTTCAGCGAAGGCTCATCATGGGTCAGGGTCTTCTCAATCAATGCCTTCACACGCGTTTGACACAGATGCTGCCACACTTGCAAATTACTCATGACTGTCCGCACTCAAAATACTGACCTTCTGCTCCGCTTCTGCCAAAATTTTTTGACAGTGTTTGATCAGCCCAACCCCTTCTTCATACAGCCCCATCGCCTCATTTAGCGGCAAAGTTTGTTGCTCCAACGACGCAACAATCCCTTCCAGTCGGCCCATATGATCTTCAAAAGAAATGTCCTTTTTAGCTTTTGCCATGATCCCCGCCCCTTCTGATTCTTAGTTGAAAGTTTTCAATGTATCACATTCTTTTTCGATTTCCTTCACTGCTTCTTCAGCTTAGGTTTTCTAGAAAAGCGCCTTCTCCACAATTTCCCTCACATCTTTGGATAAATCTGATTTTTGCTGGAGCAAGCTTAATTGCTGTTTCATGATGGAGCGATGGGGTTCGTGATATTGCTTGAAGTTCATCATGTTTTTGACGAGACGGGCTGAGACCAGGGAGTTGATGGAATCCAATTCATTGATGAATTGTCCCAGAAGGGCGTAGCCTTTTCCGCCTTGGGAATGGAAGGCATAGAAGTTTTGGCCGAAGCTTTGCATCAGGGCATAGACTTTGTTGGGATTGCTGCGGATGAAAGCGGGATGGGATAAAAGCGTTTCGACTGTGGCCAAAGTGTCTTTGGAACGGCTGCCGGCCTGGACCGCAAACCATTTATTGACGACCAAAGGATGTGCCTTGTAGGTTTCATAAAAATGCGCGAGACGTTCGGTTTTCAAGTGGCCTGCCTCTGCATTGACGAGGGCTGTCAAGGCGCCGAAGCGTTCTGTCATATTGCTGGCTGTGTCATATTGCTGGGCAGCCTCAGCGTATTCACCAGCTTGGCAGAGGTAGAAGAGGCAGATGTTTTTGAGTGCACGAAGGCTGGCCTTTTGGGGGTCTAGCGCAGCAGATTCCAGGGTTTTTTTATACAACTGCTGAAATTGGGTCAACAAACCATGGCTCATGCGATGAAGCAATTTGGAATGCGCTGAGATCAAATGCTCAGGATTTAATTCTTTGACCATTTCTCCCAGCGATTTGATGTTGGGGACAGACAGCAATTCCGCTGTGAGTCCAGGATAATCCATGGCTTCCGTCAGGATTTTTTTCATAGATTGTGGATCAAAGGGTTTGTTGTGGAGGATGACTTCTGTCATTAGGCGTTGACCGGCATCCCAGCGATTAAAGAGATTGGGGTCATGTTGCCACAACAAGTTTAATTCTTCGAGACTGTAATCATAGAACAGTTTGACCGGGGCTGAAAAATCACGGAGGAGGGAAGGAATGGGTTCTGCTGTCACATTGTCAAAAATGAGGGTGTCCTCTTTGGTTTTGAGACTGAACACGAGTTGATGTTGTTTTTCCTCCTCCCTCGCGGAGGAGGGTGGGGTGGAGGGGACTAAGCCTAATTTAATGGGAATATGAAAGTGACCCGACTGCTTGAAATGCAGGGTATAGGTTTGTTTGGCAGCATCATATTGGCTGGTGACATGGACTTCAGGCGTACCTGCGGTGCTGTACCAATTTTTGAAAAGCTCAAAATCATAGTGATTGGCATCCGCCATTGCAGCGACGAAATCATCACAGGTGACTGCCTGCCCATCGTGACGCTCAAAGTATAAGTCCATGCCTTTACGGAACCCAGCCTCCCCCAGCAAAGTATGGATCATGCGAATGACTTCACAGCCTTTTTCATAGACGGTGGCCGTGTAGAAGTTGTTCATTTCAATATACGAATCAGGCCGAATGGGGTGAGCCATGGGGCTGCCATCCTCAGCAAATTGGTGGGAGCGCATAAAGTTCGCATCTTCAATGCGCTTCAAAGTGCGATCGTGGTGATCGGCGGTGAATTCTGCATCGCGAAAGACCGTTAGGCCCTCTTTCAAACTCAGCTGAAACCAGTCACGGCAAGTGACGCGATTGCCCGTCCAATTGTGGAAATATTCGTGTCCAATCACCGCTTGAATGTTTTGATAGTCCATGTCTGTTGAAAGTGTGGGGTCTGCCAAGACAAATTTGGTGTTAAAAATATTAAGTCCTTTGTTTTCCATGGCACCCATATTGAAGTCTTCCGCAGCCACAATCATGTAGACATCCAAGTCATACTCGCGCCCAAAACGTAGTTCGTCCCAAGCCATGGCCTCTTTCATCGCGGTTAAAGCATACCCGCATTGAGAAATGGAGAGGGCATCGCTGTAAACTTCAACTCTCACAGAGCGACCACTTTGGGTGACAAACACATCGCGGACGCATTCCAAATTGCCCGCCACGACAGCAAAAAGATAACACGGCTTTTTGAAAGGATCTTGCCAAATGGCGTAATGGCGATGGGGTCCAGCCTCGCCCTGTTCAATCAAATTGCCATTCGACAGCAAAACAGGGTAAAGCGCCTTGTCAGCAATAATTTTGGTGGTAAACAGGGCCATGACATCCGGCCGATCTAGATAAAACGTAATTCGCCGAAACCCATGCGGCTCGCACTGGGTGCAGAACATGCCTTTCGATTTGTACAAGCCCTCCAGTTTGGTATTGCTCTCCGGGTGAATGCGCGACACCGTCGTCAGTGAAAACCGCTCAGGTGGATTTAAAATTGTGAGTTCCGTCTCCGTCCAGTCATAGTCTTTTTGAGTGAGATCCTGTCCATTCATTTTCAGAGTAAACAGCTCTTGCTCTTCGCCATTCAACACCAGTGGCGTCCTTGCTTTGACGCCCTTTGCCCGAACGATTTCCATGGTATTGGTGACCAAGGTCTCATGTTCTTGCAAATCAAAAACCAAAGATGTTGAGAGAATCTGATAAGGGGAGGGGGTGTAATCTTGACGATAATGGACTTTCATGGCTGCTCCTGCAAAAAAAAACAATAGTATCACAGGACTGAAATAGGGTATAATCAGCTGATCCAGAACTTGACAGTTAATGATCATTTGGTTATGATGTAACTTGCTTTTAATTGTCTGGAGTAAGAGAGTGACTGTGATTGCCTTTGATACTTTGAAGTTTAGTCGTGAATTAATGGACTATGGCGTTCCGCAAAAACAAGCGGAAGGTCAAGCCCGTGCATTGGCCAATGTAATCGATGAGCAAATTGCCACAAAACACGATTTGAAAGTCCTTGAGCTTAAAATCATTTGGCGCCTGGGCTCGCTCGTCGTATCGAGTATTCTCATTTCCACTGCCATTTTGGGCATTCTTATTTCTATTTATCATTAGCTTATTTTCAAGACAGGCTCTAGGCTGAGGCAGATGCACGTCGCAAACACAAGTTCGCTGGATTGAGTGCGCTTAAACAAGTACAAGCAGCGCCATACCAAGTTGTAGCGCTTTGTTTTTCTGCTGATTCTTGTTCTACAATTTTGCCATGAATAGTACTTTCAAGTTTTGTGATTGCTGCGATTGTTTCTGTATGATCCGAGGTCTCTGTAGGAGCATCTTCTTGTTGTGCCTGTAATTCTTCTTTCAAATCAGCAAGCGTCCGCAACATCTCGGTCGTTTTAATTTTGTTAGCCACAAAATCCAGTCCAATTAATGAAGCATAATTTGAAAATACTGCAGCGGAGTAAGACAAGGCTTGTTCATACAGTCCTGCATTTTGAAGTAAGGCCACACCAGGGCCGCCTGTCAGACTGGCCACGATGAGAGAGAGGCAGGCTTGAAAGGTGTTGAGTTTTTCAAGCGCTTTGATCCCCTTTGCAATAAACAAAGTATTCAAAGCAATGAGCGGAACCAGTGCAGCAAACCCTGCAGCCTGTGGGTCAACACCGAGGCTGGGTGCTGCCATTTCAACTTTGGGAATTTGTCCTTGACTGTATTCATAGGCAATGTAACTGCCTGCGATGAGGGAGAGCAAATTGAATGTGGCATAAGCTCTGTTGTCATGTTTGTGCCAACTGTCCCAAGAATCTTTTAAATACGCATAGACAGTCATCGGCATATTGAAGAGGGATTTGACAAACAAAGCATCCCGAATGACAGCCATCATGGCGATAAACCCAGTTTTCACTTCGGAACTGTCATCCATCCAAGCCGTTGCTGGAAAGTGGCTTAAATCTGCTTCGAGCGTTTCAAACAGGGGCAGAGTGGGGAAAAGGCTCCAATATCCCAGTGCAGCGCTGAGTGCAACCAATCCTGTTGCGATATGGTATGGGTGGGTTTCGCTGTAAGGGATTTTCTTAAATAATTTTTGTGCAAAATCAGGAAGATCCAGCGCATACCATCCCTGAGCAGCATTGCAAGCTGCGCTTGCTGCAGCAAACACCCATCCCCATGCAGTAGAGTTTGTTGCTTTGGACATGGTGGTGTAGGCCAAGCTGGCATAACCTGTTGCAAAAACAAGGTCAAGCACACCTTTTACAATCAGCCAGGATACCTCAAGGCCTTTTCCTAAGGTGCTCGGTGCCGTCTCAGTTTTTTCTACAGCAGCAGCGAGTTTTTTTGAATTTCATTAAGGATGTCTTTTTCAGTTGTGCTCAAAGCGGGAAGACTTTTGAGGAAGCTATCCAATGTCTTGGAGGCTGCTGGAGCTTCACAGTCAGCAGTTACGCTGAGAAGTGGAGCTGCTGCTCCAGCAGTGGAGATACTCGATGCGCTGGATGATTTGCGTAGGGATTCAGCTGCTTTAAGCACTTCGCGTCTTCTCGTTCGTGCTCTTGCTTTTTTTCCTGGGTGTGCTGTACATCTTGCCGCTGCCATAATGATCTTTTTATTTTTTATAATGAGCGCAATTATATATTAAAATAATTAACTTGTAAATTGTTTTGTGGTGAGGGCAATATATTTCAGATTTTAGTTGATCATAGCGCTCATCTTTAAGTGGTTCACTTTCAAGATCGACTGGCCGTACAGATTCGTAAACAAATGG
>CAYGFJ010000015.1:10141-14386 GCA_964349115.1 uncultured Francisellaceae bacterium | reverse complement strand
AAACCCGCCGTGCGAAAAAAGAGATGATTGAAGCCAATTTACGGCTTGTCATTTCTATTGCAAAAAAATACACCAATCGCGGCATGCAATTCCTCGATTTGATTCAAGAAGGCAATATCGGCTTGATGAAAGCGGTGGACAAGTTTGAATATCGCCGTGGATACAAATTCTCAACGTATGCCACTTGGTGGATTCGTCAAGCGATTACCCGTTCCATCGCCGACCAAGCGCGTACAATTCGTATTCCTGTTCACATGATTGAAACCATCAACAAATTGAACCGTATTGCCCGTCAAATGCAACAAGAAATGGGCCGGGAACCCACGCCTGAAGAGCTGTCTGTCAAAATGGACTTGCCGGAAGATAAAATTCGTAAAGTATTGAAAATTGCAAAAGAACCCATTTCCATGGAAACCCCGATTGGGGATGATGAAGATTCCCATTTGGGTGATTTTATTGAAGACGGCAATATGGCCTCCCCCATTGATTCCGCCACCAATGAAAACCTGCGTGAAGTCACGCGCGATATTCTGGACTCTTTAACTGAGCGCGAATCCAAAGTCTTAAGAATGCGTTTCGGCATTGATATGAACACAGACCACACCTTAGAAGAAGTGGGCAAACAGTTTGATGTCACCCGTGAACGGATCCGTCAGATTGAAGCCAAAGCCCTGCGCAAACTGCGTCATCCTTCGCGTGCAGAATCACTGAAAAGCTTTTTGGCCGATTTGGAAGAAAAATAATTAGATGGAATATGATTATCTGATTATTGGTGCAGGCATTATTGGACTGACTCTGGCCTACACTTTAAAAAAAAAACACCCTGAGGCAAAGCTGCTTATCCTTGAAAAAGAATCAGATGTAGCAAAACATAGCAGCGGGCGAAACAGTGGCGTCATACATGCTGGGTTTTATTACACCCCAGATTCTCTCAAGGCCAAGCTGACAGCAGAGGGTGCGCGCTTAATGAAAGCCTTTTGCAAAGCGCAAGACATCCCTATGCTGGAGTGTGGAAAAGTGGTCATTGCCCAAAATGCAGAAGAGCTCATAGGCATTGACGAGCTGCATCGCCGAGGCCATATGAATGGCGTTGTGACCCATATTATTGATGAAAAAGAATTATCTGATATCGAGCCCAATGCCAAAACATTTGGAAAAGCTTTGTACTCTCCTGAGACTGCCTCGGTGAATCCCATTCACGTATCGCTTCGCTTAAAAGTGCTTCTCATCGCCAAGGGTGTTGAGTTTTGTTTTGAAGAAGCCTATGTAAAACGCCTGCAAACAGGACATGTCCTCACTTCAAAAAACAGAAGCCTATTTTCCAAAAAGATCATTAATGCCGCTGGTCTCTACGCAGACTATATTGCCAAAGATTTTGGGCTCTCAAAGCACTATACCATTCTTCCATTTAAGGGGATTTACCTTAAATATACCTTGGACGATCATCCATTACGAACTCATGTTTATCCAGTTCCCAACCTCAATAATCCATTTTTAGGTGTTCACTTTACCCTAACTGTCGATGGACATCTCAAAATTGGCCCCACTGCTATTCCCGCCTTCTGGCGAGAGAATTACCAAGGCTGGTCCCATTTTAAATTGAAAGAATGTCTGTCTATTTTAGGCTTAGAAACACGTCTGTTGTGTAACAATGCTTTTCACTTTAGAACGCTTGCTCGTGAGGAAATCAAAAAATACAACAAAAGCCATCTGGTAAGTGAAGCGGCTAAAATGGTCAAACACCTCAATCAAAAAGGATTTGATACCTGGTCTACGCCAGGCATTCGCGCCCAGCTCCTTGATCTACGAAACTCCAAACTGGTACAAGATTTTGTGGTAGAAGAAAATGAAGAGAGTGTCCACATCTTAAACGCAGTGTCCCCTGCATTTACAGGGAGTTTTGCATTCTCAGAATGGCTGTGTGAGCAACTTTAGCTTTCAAAATGGTGAATCGTTACTATGCAGGGCAGCCCTGATTTTTTCACAAAACCACTTGACATCAACATTCAATCAGTCTACAGTTTGCTCTCCCCCCCTTGTTTTAATTGAGAGCGCACATCATGCAAACTCCCTTCGATGCCTTAGACATTCATTTAAGTTAAGTTTGGTCGACAGTGGCAAAGTCTTTGATTGCATGTCAGTATCGTATGAAGCGGCTCTGCATGGTCGTTATGACCTTCGGGTTTTGGTGGTGGGCGATGTCAAATCGCAAGCCTTTGGCCGAGCATCTTCAGCATTAAAGCTGGGCTGGAGCTGTCAGCTTCAGGTTTCATCCGGCAAGGATATGAAATCCCCCCTTAGCGAACAAAGTTCGCACCAAGGGGGGATTTTCTTCGATCTCTGTCTTTGCTAAACAGCCTCAAAGGCGCGCACTCCTTTTAAAAGGACGCTATTTGTGAGATCTTTCGCTTTTAAACAAAGCAAAACGATTGGAGCCTTTCTATGCGTAAAAATCTCCTCCCCCTCATGCTTGCTGATTTCTTTGATTTCGCAGGTTTGTTTATGATGGTGCCTATCATCACCCCTTTGATCATGCAATTTCATTTTTTGGGAGAGCACGCGTCCTATTCCATGAAAACACTCATCATTGGAATCCTGGTCGCTGCCTTTGGATTAGGCCAATTTTTGGGTGGCCCCATCCTGGGAGATTTGTCTGACCAATATGGTCGAAAAAAAGTGTTGATCATCACTTTTATAGGCACTGCTTGTGCTTATGTTTTGGGCGCCATCGGTCTCATCACGCATAGCCTCTCCCTCTTGTTGCTCTGCCGATTGGCTGCAGGGTTTTGCTCGGGAACTGGGGCCATTCTCTTTGCCTCCGCCAGTGATCTGGGTCGAGACGACGCTGAAAAAGGCAGAAACATCGCCTATCTCACCGGAGCCATTGAATTAGGGCTGATTGCAGGGGCCCTCCTGGGTGCGCAACTCTCGAATTCACAATGGGTTCCCTGGTTTGGCCCTGCTGTCCCTTTTTTCTTTTTTGCAGCGGGTTTTATTGTGAATGTTCTCTGTCTCACATTTTATTATTTTGAACAGACGCAAACACTGGCCCCCCGGCGCTCCCTCCATATACTCATGGGTTTTCAGAATATGCAACTTGCTTTTCAAAACCCCCGTTTTCGCGGAATTTTGCTCGCTTATCTTCTTTTTTGTATCAGCACTGAGGCTTGTTTTATCAGTGTCCCCATTTATGCCGTCCAGCATTTTGGAGCGAGCAGCACCTGGATTGGCAATGCATTGGCCCTCCAAAGTCTCTGTGCTGCCTTTGGGGTTTTTGTTGTTGGAAAATATGTGAGCAAAGTCTTAAAACCCCGGCCTTTTTTCCTCTTTGGAAACACCCTTTTGATTTTACTTTTTTTAAGCCTCTTTATTCCACGAACGTTAACAGGTCTTTACATTCCCTTTGCGCTTTTGGGGGTGGTCATGACCATCAGCTGGGCCCAAATTTTAGCACTCATCTCTCAACGTGCCAGCGTGACTGAACAGGGCAAAATCATGGGCATCACCCAATCCCTCCTCTCCACCGCCATCATCGCCGGCCCCTTTAGTGTCGGGCTTCTTGCCGGCGTGCATTATGATGTCGCCTTAGCGGTGTCTCCTGTCGCAGCTTTATTGTGTCTTTCTATATTCTATATTGGCACTGATGGACCCCGTCAATCTTGAAGACTATGATACATTCTACATTTCACTCACAATAAGGAGTTTTAAATGAGCTTTTGGGCTGTCCACGGAATTTTCTTTATCTTTTTCCTCTTTTTCTTCCCCCGCTTGACCATGCTGATCACGGGCATCTGCCTTGCCTGGAGCAGCATCCTCTTTTGGCTAGGCTGGGTGTTTGCCCCACGCTTAACCGTTGCCATCCTGGCCACCAATGTGTATTGGCACACCAACACTGTCCTCTGCGTTTTCGCTTGGCTTTGGGCCTTGGGAGGCGAAACAGCTGAGAAAAAAGGAGGGATCTATGTGGCGCGGCCCTATTTTACAAAAACAAGAACAGTGTCTTAGGCCTCGACTGAATACAATTGAGACCCTGCCTGTTTGGCCAGGGTACGTGCCAGCACATTGGTATCAAGCGCGATTCGCACGATGAGCCCCCTGTAAAATGGCCTGTTTCATATCCTGGTCTGACACTTTATGTTTCACTGCAAATAAGCCAAATAACTCCTCAACGGGCTTATTATATTTACGGACAACAATCTCATCATTTTGCATGCGAAACTGCACACGATCTCCTTGATGAAGCGC
>CAYGFJ010000015.1:0-10131 GCA_964349115.1 uncultured Francisellaceae bacterium | reverse complement strand
CCTGATCTGACACTTTATGTTTCACTGCAAACAAGACAGGCCAACTCCGCTACCTGACGTGACTACAAGAAATAATCCACCGTCGTCACCACACGCACTTTTTTCATAATGCTGGAAATACCGCTGTCATTGTCATTGCTGATGGTGAACTGGCCTTGAGACGCGGTGCGGATGCCTTCAAGATGGCTGTTCGATTTTTTGGCGAAAGCTTCGGCGGCAATTTCAGCATTGCTGGTGGCCGTATCGAGCATTCCAGGTTTGATTTGGTTGAGATTGGTGAAGTTGTAGGTGATGTTGGAATTGGTCAGTACGACGTTTTGTTTGACCAGCTGGTTCAGCTGTTGCGATGCAGCCTGAACTTGGTCTACCCGACTGGTAATGAGCAAAAGATTGGCTGAGGCGGTGTAGTGTGGGCCATTGCTGTTGTTGTTATAAATTTGATTGTCATTGATGGTGGCTGACTGGAGGTCGATTTCCGCCGGAGTAAACCCTTGATTCAACCAAAAAGTCTTGGCCTCATTCTGCGCCTTGGCGATGCCGGCATACAGCGTCTGCAAATCATTGGCACTGAAATTGACAGTGATCTGCCAAATGGCCTGATCAGATTTTTGGGTGGTTTCAGCAAGCCCCTTCACGGATACAAATCGATTAAATTCATCCCGATGAGTCAAGCCGCTTCCAATAAAATACCCCCCCAAGGCCATGCCTACAGCGAGAATAAAGGCGGCGATACAGAAGTTTTGTGTGTTTTTCATGATGATCCTTATGTTTTTTGTGACACATGATTGTAGCATCTACATGAAGAAAAAAACGAGACCGGCTCAAAGATTTGCATTGAAGGAAAAATCCATTACACTGGCGCCTCTTTATGGAAAGAGAGTCACAATGTCCTTTGACCGTCAGCGCCGTTTGCGCATTCATTCTTCACTGAGAAAAGCGCTGGCTGAAACACAAGTAAGACCTGCACAATTGGTGAAACCGCTGTTTATTCATGCGGGCAGCCATGCGATTCCTCTGCCACAATTGCCGGATAGCCAGGTTTTGTCTTTGTCAAAAGGATTATTGCCTCACATTGAAAAGCTAATGGAGCTCGGTATTTTAGGCGTCAACCTTTATCCCACTTTAGATAAAACACAAAAAGATACACGGGGAACGGAAGCCTTGAATCCAGAGGGGTTGATTCCACAAGCGATTCAGATGATTAAAGCGCATTTTCCTGAGTGCATGGTTTTTCCAGATATTGCATTAGACCCCTATACCTCGCATGGGCACGATGGACTGCTTGATGAAAAAGGCCGGATTTTGAATGATGAAAGCATTGCAATGCTGGCAAAACAAAGCGTTTTGTTTGCCGAGCATGGCGCTGACATGGTGGCCCCCTCTGATCAATTTGACGGCCGAACTATAGCCATTCGCACTGCTTTGGATGAGGCGAATTTCCCGTATGTAGGCATTGTCAGCTACACCGCAAAATATGCCTCAGCCTATTACAGCCCTTTTCGCAGCGCCCTGGGCAATGACCATCTCCAAGGCATCGACAAATTGAGTTATCAACTGGACCCTGCCAACGCCCGCCAAGCCATTGCAGAAATTGAAGCTGAATTGCAGGAAGGCGCGGACATTTTGATGATCAAACCTGCTGGACATTATTTGGATATCGTCCACACCGCCCGCCAGATGACCGACAAACCCATCGCCGTCTTTCAGGTCAGCGGCGAATGCGCCGTCATCAAACTCGCTGCCGAACACGGCCTTTTCGACGAAACCCGCGCTGTGATGGAACAAGTGATTTCCATGCGTCGCGCAGGGGCAGACCTTATTTTTACTTATTATGCTGAGAGAATTGCCTATTGCCAATAAACCGATTCAGGCCCCCTATTTAAGACCGTCATTTAAGAGAAGAGTGTGGTTATATGATCAAAAGGGCATGACTGCATCTAAAGCATCTGCCAATCGACTGGTTGATCTCCAAGACATTACAACACTGTGCTCTCTTTGAATATGAAATTGTTGGGCACGAAGGCTGGCAATAGCTCCTGCCATAAAACCCACTACTTCAGCCACTGAGCAGGCAGGGTTGTCTTTCACTTGACTGTAAATGTTCTTAATTATTGCATGAATCGCTGCTTTATCAGCCTCCCTTTTTCCTGGATACGCTGTGAGCGCCTCACAGACCTTCGAGGCCAAAGCATGAAGCTTTGAAAGCACATGCGCCAATGGCCCCAAGCTCCCCGGATTGTGCAAAATACGTTGCGCTCTCGCGTCTACAAAGGCTGCAAAAGCGCTTCTCAATGCAGGATCATGAGGCGGGCTTTGACCACACTCGTGGAGATCATAAAGCAGTGCTGCCGTCTTAAGAAAATCCTCTAGCTTGATGCGAGCCCAGAAATCCTCTTCCTTTAAAGTAGGGGCTGTACAAGGCCCATAATACTGCTCAAGTGACACTACAAAAGCGGTCAGTGATCTCGTATCATCCCCTCTTTTCAAGCGTTCATAATCCTTATGCAACATCTCATAAATCGCTGGAGTAAAAGGCAGATGCTGATAGCGCACAATCAGTAGATCGCCCCTTTTGACAGCCTCCTCTTTTGCAGTCAGTTCATTCAGCCTTTTTTCAAAAGCGTCATCAAGCACTCCTGTTGCGAGAAAGCTGCGTTTACACCCCTCCCAAAGTCCAGTCATTTCAACTTGAGAGTCCGTTGAAAGGCTTGGATACAAAGCTTTAAATCGCCCACCCAGTTGGGCTAGCTTTTTCAAAGCATCACACAGGGGCCCTGCCTGTTCTACATTAAAATCAACAGAGATACGCGTTGCGATGATCTCTGGCAACAATGGCAAATCAAAAGCCTGAGGAATAGCTTGCAGTTCCACGCGATTTGGCTGATCAGGGGTACGCACAATGACGTTTTGTTTCGGCAGCTCTTGATGATACAAATTCAAAGCGGTAAACAACGGCCTCCATTGTTCAAGCATTGCATGCAATGCGTCAAAATTCCTGCCAGCAGCTGCTTGCTCTAGCAAAACAGGCTTAACACGGGCCTGATAAAGCATCTGTAATCCAAGCTTACAAAACGTCTGCTGAAATTCCTCTAAACAAGTTGTAAAGCCCAAATGAACGCTCTTTGGAATGGGAAAAGCATCAATCTGCTCGATCGCTGCGTCAATATTTGCATCAGTCACTGGTCCCATAAATTCTGCTTGGATTGTGCTTTTGATCACAACTTTACAATTCTGGCGAAAGTGTTCTGCAGCGGGTACTGTGTCTGTCTGGAGATCTCCCCAACTCAGCAAAATCGCTGTTTGCTCTGCCTTTGACTGCTTAAAAAATTGCTCCGCCAACAAAACCTGTATTTTGCGTTCCATCAGTTGCTGAGGATTAGCTCCGGGATAGGCCACTACCACAAGCGGACTCCCCTGCTCAAGCGACTGAATCAGGCGAGTTAAAACACCTGTATAACACAGCCCCCCACCGATTTCTCGCAGCATTGCAGCAATGTTATCCTCTACATGATATTCTTTCGCGGCCTTCCAAACGATGTGCAATACATGATCCAAATCATCCCTTCGCATTGAAGTATTGAGTGCCTCATCAACGTCGGTTGCACCCCGAAATTTTCTTGAAGGCGCTGTAATTCTCTCAATGGCTGCTGCAATAGCAGGCTCCCGGGCCCACACTTGGCCTTTAATATCCCGGACTGAGCCTGCAAGCTCTTTAACTGTGACTGGCCCATATCGTTGAAACAATGCTGTAAAACTTGCATCAATACTTGCAACAAAAGCACGATTATGCACATTTTGATTATCTGCACCAAAGCGCTGCAGGACAGCCGCATCCCCAGCAACTGGACTGGCCTCCACCGCACCTCTTCTTTGTAGTAAGTCAATCAAATCCGTAAGCCGGTTTCTGCGTGCAAGATCCAATGCGGAATTTCCCCCTTCAACAAGGCGAAGATCTGCATTCGCCAATATCAGCTGACGGCCTATCCTTTGTTTATCTTCAAGAGATGCGCTTGATGACAATAGTTGAATCAACGCCTGGCCATAGGCTTTTTTGTCTGCGTCCGTTTTTGCAGAAAACTCAGAAAAAACAGACAAGATATCCCAGGCTGCAGACGCAACTGCAATTAAAATGGCATGCTGTACATTCAGATCAGATGTTGGAGAAACCTTCTTCTGAAGCAAGAGACGAACAATCTCTGGCCCCTCTTCTGATTCATTAAGTGTTGCGGCGACTTGAAGTGCATTCATACCTGTATACCGACCACTGTCCAAAAAGCGGAAAGCAAGATTAGGATTTACACTTAAAATTTTCTTGGCAAGATCACTAGACTCTGAATACAAAAGGGCTGCTCCATACATAAAAATCTGCTGTGAATCACGAAATATGAAAAATGCATCACGACAAGGATTCTCTATGTTCTTTAATTGAAGTACATTAAGGCATCTAAAAGGGGCTCTACCTGCTGTATTCTGTATTGCAGGATCAGCCCCATGGCGAATTAAGGGCCCAATTAATTCATGGAGGCCTTGACTGGCAGCAAGATGGAGCGCTGTATCTCCATTTTCATCAACACGAGACAAATCTGCATTGGCCTTAATCATCTCAAGCGCAAAGGCAATTTTGGCTGCACGGCCTTCAGAAAAGTCTTGTCGTAAGCAGTCTAACAAGGCTTGTCCAGTGTCAGCATGAGGCTCAGACTGAACCTTGCCCAAATACCCCGCTGCCAGAATGCTTTCCCATTCAGCCTGAAAGCCAGCGGCCACTGCTGCAGACAGCGCTTGAGTTTCTAATAATGTACGATCGCGAGGCTTATAAAACACCCCAGCATTCAGCGCAACACGAATGATGTCGGGGTTTTTCAATCTAATTCCAGCCCACAAGATCTCTTTGAGATCAAAATTGATCTGCACCAATTGCTCGGCCAATTGTGGCGTTAAAACTCCTTCTCTCAGCAGTTTTTCTCTATGTGCCTCATCAATCAAACCTGTCACATCACATTGATACTGACTGAAAATAAAAAAGGCATCCCAGTAGTCATGATCAATAGCCACTTCAAAAACACTCGGGCCACGTGGTGTATGCCTTTCCGGATGCCCTACAGCACTTGCATCCGCCCCGCGCTGCATCAACAATTGAATCATGCTCAAATTACGATAAATTACTGCAAAATGCAGCGCAAAATAGCCATAATAGCCCCTATCGCCTTGCTGAGTGTAACGCCAATTTAAAGCAGCTCCATGATCAAGAAATTTGCGCACACATTCCTGATCATTCAGCTCTGCTGCATAGAGAAGTCCTACTGTACTGGAATGGCTTTCTATTGATTCACTGTTTGCAAAACACTGAAGCGCCCCCCTATTAAGCAACCTTTTATTTAGTTTCAGGTAAGTGATTGGATGTTCTTGATCTGCATCCAAAACACCTCCTTTTGCACCTGCTTTTAAAAGCGCGTCAATGACCTCAGCACAATCATGCTGAGCCGCATAGTGCAAAGGCGTCTTTTTAGTGCTCCTCTCGATATAATTTACATCCACTCCTTTTGCAATCAACTGAAGAGCCAGGGTTATATTTTTCTCTAAGCAGGCCCTTAAAAGCAAAAAGGGCAGTGAAGGTTTTAATAAGGCTGCAAGCGTTTCATCCTCAAGCCAGCGCTCTATCACTGACAAATCTGGGGCGCTCAGATTTTTGGCCCCTCTGTTCATCAAGCATCTGAAAAGATCAATATCTTCAAGCGCTACTGCACCGTCTACCGCATTTTTACCATTCCGAATCCCATCAAGCGTCGCTCCAGCAAAAATCAGCTTTTTTGCAATTGCTAATTTTTGATCTCGAGACAGCCCGTCGGCTTGCAGCACTGCAATCAAAGCCTGTCCATAAGCCTCTCCCCCCTTTTTATTCAATGGCTTAAATTCAGCAAATGCAGCGACAACCTCCCAACGCCCCCCCTCCGCTGCCAATACAATTGCATGTTGTGGTTTTGCTGTTGAGGTTGCAGGGGCTCTCTTCTTCAGCAATTTTGTAACTTCAGCGACATCTCCTCGTTGCGCAGCGCTCTGCAAAGCATCGCTTGTCATGGGCTCTGGTACCTTAGTCAAATCAGGCCATTCGCCATCATAGGCTAATGTACGCCTATCAAAACCCATTCCAAGCAAAGCGATTGTAATGCGCTTTGCATGCTCACGATCAGGATCTTGCTTCAAAGCAAGAAGTAATTTTTCTTGTCTTGCTTCATCAATGAAACCTAAAACATTAAATGGGTATTCATTCAAAATGATAAATGCATCCCACCATTCAACATCAATAGCGACTTCAAAAATGCTGGGGCCACGTGGAGTCAAAGCAACCTTTACTAAATCAGCCCCTTGTTGAATTAATAGCCGTAGCAAATCCTCGTTTTTATGCTGTACTGTATAGTGTAGCGCATAGTATTGATTGCGTTTCAAGTTCCAATTAAAATCAGGCCCCTCATTCAAAAATTGACGTACATTGTGCTCATCATTGAGCATCGCTGCAAAAAGAAGCCCCAATCCAGAGCAGTCAGGGCCTACAGATGACCCATGCCTTGCAAACACTTGAAATGCATCCCGATTCTCTGCCTCTATGTTCTTAAGCATTTGAATTGGCAAAAACAAGTCACTATTTTTAACATTTTGTTTCGCACCTGCCTCTAAAAGTTTCTCAATCATCAAAGTAGAATCGTTCTGTGCAGCATAATGTAAGGGCGTCATTTCAGTTGCTTCTTCAACGCAATTGACATCCACTTTCATCGCGATCAATTGAAGGGCCAAGTCAACCCTCTTCTCCTGACATGCACGCAATAAAATACGGGGCCAAATTTCTTTTAAGCGCTCGCGCAGATCTGCATCGCTCCACAAAAATTCAAGGAGATCTAATGACGCTACTTTCAAAAAATCCAGCGCGGACAAGCTTGCCCTATTTTCTATTTTTTTTTGCGCAGCAGAGGTCTTCTTCAGCAATAAGCGAATAAGGGGGGGATTATTTTTTTGTATTGCAAGATGTAGGGCTGTATGGCCTGATGCATCCTGCGCACCCAGCTCCGCATCAGAAAGTCCTTCTTCACGTTGCAAGGATTCAACTGCAAAGCCAAATTGCGCTTGTGAAATCAACTCTAGCAAAGGGGGATAATGAATATCTTGAAAGGCCATGGAGACACACAATAATATTTAATATATTGTAATTATACATTATTTTATTTAAATAATATAGACCCAGAACCCACCATAGAATTGAGACTGTGAAGTTCGGGGGAGTTACCTTGATTCTAATCTAACGCATCACCCCACGTTTTGAGCCTTTGACAAAGTCAAGAAACAGTTGCGCTTTGGCGCAAATCGGCAGGATTTCTTGTTCAATCTCATCAAGAGCTTGTGCCTGAGTCAGTGTGGTTTTGTAATAAATTTTATAAAGCCGCTTTAATGCTGAAATCTCTTCGGGGGTAAAGCCATTGCGTTGAAGCCCCCGTGAATTGATACCAATGACTTCTGGGTCAGCGCCAATGACCAACATGAAGGGAGGGACATCTCGCGTGATCATGCATGCATGACTTAAGAAAGCATAAGAGCCCACCCGCGTAAATTGATGGATACCGCAGTGGCCCCCAATAATGACATGGCTCCCCACTTCCACATGGCCAGAGAGGCCGCAAAAGCTGGTGAAAATATTGTGGTCTCCTACGATGCAATCATGGGCTAAATGACTGTAGGTCATGAAGAAATTGTGGTGCCCAATCTGTGTCACACCACCGCCTTTGAGTGTGCCACGATGGACGGTACTGCCCTCACGAAAGAGGTTGTCATCGCCAATCACCACTCGCGTGGGCTCATTGTGATACCCATGGTCTTGAGGCTCGTCGCCGATGGAAACGTAGGGAAATATGCGATTTCTTGCGCCCAGAGTAGTCTGCCCTGTCACACTTGCAAAATGGCGGATGTCGCAGCCTTCTCCAAGAATAACCTCTTTGCCAACATAAGCTCGCTCATCAATCATGGGTTGATCCTTCTTATCGAATAATGCCGCGTTCTGAGGCACTTAAAAAGTGTGACAAAGATTTAATTTCAGGGCAGTCTGCTTCCATGGCGTGCAAAGCTTTAATGGCTTCTTCCAGGCGAAGACCTTCACGGTAAATCACCTTGTAGGCTCGCCGCAACCACTGAATGGTGTCCGCTGAAAAACCACGACGCTTTAAGCCCTCAACATTCAAGCCACAAACAGTGGGTGCGGCGCCCCCCGTCACCATCACAAAAGGGGGAACATCTTTCAAAAGAATGCTTGCTGTCGAAATAAAGGCATGTGACCCAATGTGACAAAATTGATGCACCCCACACATTCCACTTAAAATGACATGGTCGTCCATGTGGACATGTCCTGCAATGGCGACCGAATTGGCCAAAATATTATGATTTCCGATGACACAATCATGCGCAATGTGCGAATTGGCCATCAACAAATTGTCACTGCCAATTTGCGTAAGACCCTGATCTTGTACCGTACCTCGATGCAAAGTCACACATTCACGAATAATGTTGCGATCGCCCAAAACAAGGCGCGTCGCTTCTTTTTGATACTTGAGATCTTGAGGGGCTTCACCCGTCGAGGAAAATTGAAAAAAGTGATTGCCACGGCCAATCGTGGTGTGTCCTGAAATCACAACATGCGGGCCGACAATGGTGTCCGCATCAATATCCACATGTGCGCCAATGATGGAGTAGGGGCCGACTTCCACACTTTCGTGGAGTTTTGCACCCGCTTCAACAATGGCTGTGGCGTGAATCAAATTATTCACCCCACTGATAGGCAATCATCAATTCTGCACTACACACAACAGTGCCTGCAACCATTGCAACAGCTTGCGCTTTCATCACTTCCCGCTTTCTCTTGGTCAGGGTCACAGTCATCAGCAGCTGATCTCCTGGGACAACAGGCTGTTTAAAGCGAACTTTATCGATGCCCGCAAAATAAAAAATCTCATGGCCTGTCCGCACTTTTCCTTCGGCTTCCAGGGTCTTATAAGCAAGCAAGCCCATTGCCTGCGCCATGGCCTCCAACATCAATACGCCGGGCATCACCGGATTATTAGGAAAGTGCCCGGTAAAATAAAGTTCGTTGATCGTTACATTTTTAAGCGCAACAATCGATTCTCCCACGGTGTAATCTTCAACGCGATCAATCAAAATAAAGGGATAGCGATGCGGGAGATAGCTTAAAATTTGCTGAATGTCGATTTTATTCATGACTTATCCTTGTTTGTTTACTGCGTCTTTTTCCAAAGTTTTGACACGATCCATGAGTTTGTCCAGACGATTTAAGCGAGCCAGGGTTTTGTTCCAGTCCATCACTGGTCTTGCGGGGACAGAAGCTGAATACACGCCTGGCTCATCAATATTGCTGGAGATGCCTGACATGGCCGTCACCATCACTTGGTCGCCGATTTTGATGTGTCCATTCACACCCACTTTTCCACCTAAGAGGCAGTGCCGTCCAATTTCAGTACTGCCTGCAATGCCCACCTGGGCCGCTATGGCAGTGCCTTCTCCAATTTTGACATTATGGGCAATTTGCACTTGGTTATCAATTTTGACCCCTCGACCAATCAGGGTGTTTTCAATCGCACCCCGATCGATAGTGGTGTTGGCACCGATTTCGACGTCGTCATGGACTTCAACACTGCCCAGCTGAGGCACTTTGAGCCAGCGGCCATTTTCATTGGCCATACCAAAACCATCGCTGCCCAGCACAACACCGCTGTGAATCAAGCAGTTTGCGCCCACGATGACGTGATGATACAAGACCACACGGGGTTTTAACTCGGTTTTGTCGCCAATCGAACATCCTGTCGCAATCACTGAACCTGCACCCAGAGTGACCTGCTCACCCAAATGAACATCTGCTTCAATCACCACATAAGGCCCAATCGCTGCCGTTTTGGGCACAATGACCGAGGGATGAATCACCGCCGTCGGATGCACACCGGGCGCCATTTTTGGCGTATTGTCGAAGAGGATGGCTGCTTTTGCAACACCGACTTGGGGGTTTTGGAGGACCAAAGCACTGACGGGACAAATAGGAAGAAGATCTTCCGTAATGACCACTGCAGCAGCTTTGGTGTCTGC
>CAYGFJ010000014.1:12314-14496 GCA_964349115.1 uncultured Francisellaceae bacterium | reverse complement strand
CTATAGCAGCCCATGCTCTAGAGTACAATTTGATTTTCCAGATCATTTCCATGTGTTGCTGATCTTAATACCACTAGATTGTGATGCCAAGCACTTCATTCTCACACCACTATTCTAGAGATTTTGCGGTGAGGGTGTGGGATTCTTGGTATTGGGCTTGGGCTTCATTTTGTCGCTCTGCGAGTTGATCTGATCCCCCCTGCCCCCCTTGGTGCGAACTTTGTTCGCTAAGGGGGGATTCCCTTCGATCTTTGTCTTTGCTAAACAACCTTGAGCAATATATTAGGTGATGTTTAGGGCAGCTGGGGAGATACGCGGAAAGATTCTTGCGGGCAGTGTAGCTGTGACTGAGGGAGTTTTTTTAATTGCGAGGAGTATAATGCACTGAACTCACCTCACCTAGGCAAAATTGACTATGCAAGCACTCTCAGCAGACCTGGAATATGTTTTTAAGCAGGTTGAGCCCCTTTTTGATCGTCATCAAGAAAACAGGATTTTTTTAACCGGAGGGACTGGCTTTTTTGGTAAATGGCTTTTGTTGATTTTTATGAAGCTGATAGAAGAGGGGTATCGCATTGAACTGGTTATTTTGAGCCGTGATCCCCAGAAATTTATTGAAAGTTTTCCAGCGTTAAAGCCTTTTTCTAAAAGAATTCAGTTTATCAAGGGGGATGTTCGTCATTTTGAATATCCATCAGGTGAGTTTTCATATGTCATTCATGCTGCAACTGCAGCAAGTGCTGGTTTAAACCAGGGTGCTCCTTTGGAAATGTTTGATGCAATTTTAGAAGGAACCAGGCGAGTTTTGGAGTTTTGCAAGCTTCATAAAACAAAACCACACGTTCTGTTCGTCAGCTCAGGTGCGGTCTATGGACAACAGCCCACGACTGTTACGCACATCCCTGAGACTTTTTTAGGGGCTCCAGCGATTTATCATGAGCATAATGCTTATGCTGTGGGTAAATATACTGCTGAACACCTGTGTTACCAATATAGTCACGTGTATGACCTACCCATTAAGATTGCTAGACCCTTTGCATTTATTGGCCCTTATTTGCCTTTGGACATTCATTTTGCCATTGGCAATTTTATTCGGGATGCCTTAAAAGGTGGCCCCATTGTTGTGAATGGAGATGGCTCTCCCTTTCGTTCATATCAGTATGCGGCTGATTTGGTCGTATGGCTGCTTCATATTTTGGTTCGTGGAAAGACCTGTTATCCCTATAATGTAGGCTCTGATGAGGATTATGATATTGCTGAGATTGCACATGGGGTCTCAGCTCAATTCTCTCATCGACCAGAGGTTGTGATCAAGCAAGCTAAAACCCCGGGTCAAAAACCAAGTCGCTATGTCCCCTCTGTAAAAAGAGCGCTCTCTGAACTAAATTTGCCGGCAAACTTACGTTTGGAAGAGTCATTGTCACGGACGATTCTCTGGCACCAGCAATTGAAGCAATAAGGGGCCATCATGCAATATAAGCTTATTTTGTTTGACTTAGATGGCGTGATCATTGACAGTATTCCTGTCATTAAAATGGCTTTTGAGCGTGCCTTTCGGGAAGTGATGGGGCCGGATCTTAAGCCTCCCTTTGAGGAATATCAAAAATATCTTGGCCATACTTTAAGTGACATTTTAAAAGCCCTGGCTCTACCTGACACAATGAAAGCTCCCTTTGTGAGGGAAAGCATTAATTTGATTCCTGAAAATCGTTTATTCCCCGAAATTGAAAATCTTCTTCAGGGTCTAAAAAAAAGAGGTCTAAAGTTAGGCCTTGCGACCAGTAAAGAAGGCCGAAGAGCAAGAATGATCTTAGAACATTTGAAAATTTTACCCTATTTTGACCATGTCATAGGGGGCGATGAGGTCCCAAAAAGTAAACCCGCTCCCGACATGCTTTTAAAGCATCTTGAATATTTCAATTGTCTCCCAGCCCATGCCCTCATGATTGGAGACGCGCCCGCTGATAGTGAAGCCAGTCGAGCCGCAGAAATTCCTTTTGCCGCTGCTTTGTGGAGTGATCTTCACGAAAAAGCGCTGTTAGAAACTCACCCTGACTTTGTCTTGAGGCAGCCTATGGAGCTTTTTCAAATCATAAACGCGCACTTTAACTCTGTTCAGGGGTCAAATTAGTTGATCTCTCATTGTGAAGGGGAGTGTTACCCCTATATAATGGCCATCGTT
>CAYGFJ010000014.1:0-12304 GCA_964349115.1 uncultured Francisellaceae bacterium | reverse complement strand
TATATATTGAGATGCTTATCCATACCAGGGAGTTCAAAATGACAAAGATAATCACCACTACACCTCGACCCATTTACAAATTTTTGCCTTTGTTGATTGTTCTTTATTTTTGTATTGCTATTATAGGTGGTATTGGATTCAATAAGTACATCAGCCTAGGCAATAGTTATGCACAGGCGGGCACCATTATTTTCCCTTTATTTTTCATTTTATCTGATATTATTGCTGAAGTGTATGGCTATAAAATTGCAAGACTTGTTTTTTGGTCTACTTTGATTGGTCTCGTTACTTTCGCAGTATTCAGCTATCTCATTGTTCAATTACCTTACCCTGCTATATGGCATGGAGAAGAGAGTTATCAATTTGTTTTCGCACATATTCTGAGAATTGAAGCAAGCACAGCGATCACTTTATCTTGTGCAACTATTGTAAATATTTATCTTATTACAAAATGGAAAATTTTGATGCGAGGGCGTTACTTTTGGTTAAGAAGTCTGGCTTCTTCGACTATAGGTGAATTTATCTATACAGCACTAAACATCTTCATTATTACTGTGGGTATCCGACCTTTCAAAGATATTCTGACCATTATAGTTTGGGCATATTTATTTAAAGTAATCTATACAGTTATTTTCGCCTATCCGGCAGTATTAGCCGCTGCTTTTTTAAAGCGTGTGGAAAAATGCGATGCTTATGATTATGGAACTAACTTTAACCCTTTTCGGTGGTCAAGTTAGTGATCTCTCCTTGTGAAGGAGGGTGTTACCCCTCTATAATGGCCATCTTTTTTGAATAACTTTGCTGGAGGATTAATGAATCATCTCGAATTAAAAATGGTTGGGCTTTTGAGGAAAATGAAATCAGAGTACAACGTAGCAGGCATTAAAGCTGAATTCGAGGCAGAGGGAACGCGTCTTGAAGAAGCTATGCGTCTTAAAGATGTTGCTTCACAAGCTGGGTTGGGCTTGAATATAAAAATTGGCGGGTGTGAAGCAATTAAAGATATGTTTGATGCAATGAGTCTTGGGGCTGAAAGAATTATTGGGCCTATGATTGAAACGCCTTATGCACTTAAGAAATTCATCAATGCCTCTCGTATTGCTTTTGTTGAACGGATTGAAAATATTGAGCTTTTAGCCAATATTGAAACTGAAGTTGCGTACAATAATTTTGATGAAATGTTGCGGATTCCTGAAATCACTAACCTCAAGGGTATTGTCATTGGTCGTGTGGATATGGTGGGTTCGATGGGAATGAGCCGGGATTCTATCAATAGTGAGAAAATTCTTAATATGAGTCTTACGCTGGCTAAAAAAGCAAAAGAGAAGGGCTTGGATGTGGTGGTGGGCGGAGGAGTTTCGGTTGACTCTATTTCCTTTTTCCAAGCTTTCCCTAAAGGGCACCTTGATCGATTTGAGACGCGGAAAGTTGTTTTTCAGTGTCCGGCTGCCATTCATAATCCAGAAGCTGCATTTTTACATGCTGTGGAATTTGAGTTAATGTGGCTTAAGAACAAGCAAAATTATTACACAGCGATTGCTCAAGAAGACAATGCACGTATTAAACTAATGGAAGAACGATACCAAAAAGGAATTCAAAAAATCAAGGATTAAGCAAGTTACTCTTCTGGTATCATTGGAATCAGCATATTGCTAGCCAGTTCTTCACGACTTAAAAATGGGGCCATATCCTCAAGTGGTCGTGTAACCATGCGGCCATCAGCAAGCCGTTTAGAAGAGGATTTGGGTGCAAATTGCTGATCAAGTGCTAACATAATTTCACATATAACAGGTTCATTTCCTGATAGTGCTTCTGCAATCGTGGATTGTAAATCATGATGCTGGTCGCACTTTAAATACTTAAATTCATACGCAGAGGCAAGCTTTGACATCTCAGCAAAACCTAAGCCACTTTCAGGGCCAACACCGACCATAGGCTCACCAAAAAAGTTTTGTTGGGTTTGGCGTATAGAGTGATAGCCGTTGTTGTTCAACACAAAAATTTTAATGGGTAATTGACGATAATGAATAATGGCAAGCTCTTGAATATTTTGTTGAATACTTCCATCGCCCGCTAAGCACACTACTTTTTGTTTGCCAGAGGCAATGCATGCACCAATGGCTGCCGGTAGATCATAACCCATTGAAGCGCTACCTGAGTTTGTATAAAGTCGTTGTTCTGGTTTGAGTTCAATTGCCTGAAATGAGATGACACAAGCTGTGCCATCGCCGGTGACAATGATTTGATTTTCCGAGAGAGCATCACTCAGTGCTTTCATAAAACAATAAGGATTGACAAGATGATCTCGTTTCCAATATTCGGATAAAACAACAGGGTATTTTTGTTTTCTTTCTCGGCACCATTTGAGCCAGTCTGTCTTTTCAATCAAAGGGTGTGAGTGCAGTGCAAGGTTCATTTTCGCTATAAAATCCTTTAAATCACCATGAATGGGTTGGTCGATGTTTAAGGTGGGTTTAACCAATTCAAGTTCATCGATGTCAACCATGATTTTATAGGCTTCCCGAGCGAAAGCTTGATAATTATAACTAATTTGCCGAATATTGAGTCGTGAGCCTAAAACTAGCAGTAAGTCAGCGTTTTGAACAGCAAAATTGCCAGCGCGATCACCAATTGTTCCTGGTTTACCTGCGTGATAAAAATGGCTGTCCCATAAGGCGTCGTGTGCATTCCATGCGGTTGTAACCGGAATCTTTAATTGCTCAACCAATTTGATAAATTCAGCATGTTTTTGCGATAATCTAATGCCGGCGCCAACCAACATTACCGGTCTTTGGGCGGCTTTAATTTTTTCTATTACTTCTGTAATGGTTTTAGGACTGATTGTTGGGATGGGCTTTATTTCTTTTTCAGGCTCAAATCCAATGAGCTTGGTTTCATCAACCGTGGAGCCTTGAATGTTCATGGGGATATCCAACCAAACAGGACCAGGACGGCCATGGGTTGCCAAATAAAGGGCTTTTTCCAGATGATATTTGATTTCTTCGGCCCGGGTGACCATTTGAGCGTATTTGGTTATGCCGTCCACCATTCTCACGATATCCACTTCTTGATCGCCCAGTTGGCGAATGTGAGTTCCCGTATAAGCAATGGTGGTGTCATATCGCACTTGTCCAGAGATCACAATCATGGGAATGGAGTCCGTCCAGGCACCAAACACTCCATTTAATGTATTGATACCGCCGGGGCCAGTTGTTACATTGACAACAGCTGGACGTCCACAGAGTCTTGCATAACTTTCTGCAGCCATTGCAGAGGCTTGTTCATGGTGGTTGTAAACCACTTCCAGTTTTGGGTGTTTTCCAAAAGAGTTATTGAGGTGCATAGCGCCACCACCGGTAAGCATAAATACGTGCTTGATTCCTGCCTCAACAAAAAAATTTGCAATATAATCGCTAACTTTAGTCATAGTGGACCTCTAATGTTATAGAATAGTGTGGCATGCTAGCGTATAGAAGGTCTTCTTAGCAAGATAGTATTTCTTGGTGTGTAATTTTTAGTTATTTAGTTAGAATGAGGAAAAGCAATGTCTCAAGCCCCTTCAGAAAAGAAAAAGCTATTATTTTATATTGTTGCGCCGAAATATATTCGGACATCTGCCGGAATTCGCTTGTTATATGAGCTATGCGTCATGCTAAATGAACTCGGCCATGAAGCTTGGATGGTTGTTAGTCCAGTGGTGCGTATCTGGCAGTTGCGCTTTTGGGCGCCAAAAGAGTCTCCCAGCAATCCTGATGAATCAGCTTCTATACCACATGCGCCCATCTTGACGCATGCTCAGGTTAAAAAACATAAACAAAAGAACCTTAAGCCGTACATTATCTATTCGGAAACCATTCGTGGCAACCCCTTACGTGGCTGCCGTATTATCCGATATTTATTAAATTTCCCAGGACTTTTGGATGGGCCTAAAAATTTTTCGAAAAAGGAATTTATTATTTCATATTCTCAAGAGATTCAGGCTTCCTATCCAAAGTCTAAAGATGTATTGTTAATTCCCTCTTTGAATAAAAAAGCATTCTGGTTTTCTGGTAATGAAGAGCGCGATATCACTTGTTATTACAGCGCAAAATATGAAAAATTTGGATATCAGGTATTTGGCTTGCCAAAAGGGTGTATTGAGATTTCTCGTGATAAGCCTGATGCCCCAAATCAAGAACAGATCGGTGACTTATTAAGACGTTCGAAGGTTCTGTATGTTTTTGAAAATAGCCACATTATGACAGAAGCAATCATGTGTGGTTGTCCTGTGGTTCCAATGTTCAACCCGTTTTTTGAGAAAATTATTGGAACAGACTTTTTTACTTCAAATGGTATTGCTGTATCAGATAAACCAGAAGATTTAGAAAAAGCCAGGCAGGCTATTCCGCTTGCGTTGAAACAGCTCAGTGCTGTGTGTGATCAAGTTTATCCCAAATTGCGAGAAGCAGTCGAGCAATGGGGCAGTTTTGATTTTGATTCCTGTCGTGGTTTTGGATTTAGTCATCCCAGCTATAGACACTTTCTTTTAAGGGTTCCACGTGAACTTTGGTATAACTTTTACATCAGATTAAGGCTGGCGCTCAAATCCATTTCATCTAAAAAACAACCTTAGTAACGTCCGGGGAACGTAGGGTAACAAGGAAAACAGAACAGTGAGCTTATCATAGCCTTGTGAAATTAAAAGCTTCCATATCTTGGGGTAAGTAGATAATAACTGACGCATAGAGAGAATATGCCCTTGGGTACAACAAATCGCAAAAGCAAGGTAGGCTGTATCAAACTGAGTGCCGCTATATTGACGAATTTCCTGATACATCGCTTCATAGTGAGGCAAAAGATCTAAGGGTTTTCCATAGATGCTGTTGGTATCAGTAAAGGGGGTTTCTCGGTAATAGGCCAGGACTTCAGGATAGGCAAAAACAGGGCCTTGTAAAGCGCATTTAATATTGTTGGCCATGTCAAGAAAACGTAGGTCCTTTTTAAAGGCATTAATACGCAATAAAACCTCTGTTCGGTAGACAATAGAACACCAGTACACAGGAAGTTTTCTCGCGAAGGTGAGTCTTACAAAGTCTTGGCCCTGAATGAGTTCAGGATGGTGTGTAGGGGTATGTCGGTGAACGTGGCGCTGATTTTCTTTATCAATGGAAAAAACTTCGGTTCTGGAAAACCAGAAAGAAAGAGCGGGTAGAGATTCTAAATTGTGTATGGCTTTTTCAATAAGCGTGGGTGCGATGAGGTCATCATCACATAAGATCAGTAAATATCGGCCTTTTGCGTGTTCAGGAACCTGAAAAATAGTCTCGCCCCGCATATTATATGGATTAATAATAACTTTCATTCGGGAATCTAATGCGGTCTGTTGATTTAACCAATCACCAGTGCCATCCGTAGAGGCATTATCCAAAATAATAATTTCAAGATTGGGGTAAGTTTGAGCTTGAGCAGAGGAGAGCGATTCTTTCAATAAAGCGAGGCGATTATAAGTTGGAAGGATAATAGAAACTAAAGGTAGCGTAGTTGTGTTCATGGATGCACCGAAGTCATAGTATGTCGCGGGGGAAATGCTAAGGAGTAGTCAGTTGATTTTAAAGATAAATTTGGATTATAAAAAGGGTCATCACCCAGTTGTTTTCCCCATTTTGCGATAAAGTATTCCTTTTCCTGCTTCACGCGAGCTCTCTTTTCGGTGCTTAAATCTTCTCCTCGGGTTGCGGATTCTTTGTGATAAAACTGAGCGTAAGGGGTAAAAACAATTCGATAGCCTAGCGTTCTTACTTTTAAACAAAGATCAATATCATTAAAAGTCACAGGGAAAAGCGCTTCATCCAAACCCCCAAGGGTTTCATACAAAGATTTACGGATCATCAGGCAGGCAGCAGTGACCGCTGAGCAACAACGGATATGTTGTAAGTTTGCGAAATACCCAGGGTGATTTGCTGTGAGGCCAGTTAAGACATGACGAGCAGTGCCATCTATACCCAATACAATGCCTGCATGTTGAATGGTCTTGTTGGGAAAAAGTAATTTAGCGCCAACAATGCCTATATCTGGCTGCAAAATCAGAGCTAGCATCGCATCAAGTCCATTTTTTGTAATCATTTCAATGTCATTGTTTAAAAGAAGCAATATTTCACCCTCTGCCTTTTTGGCTGCAAAATTATTGATGGCTGAATAGTTAAAAGGATGTGGATAATCAAGTACTTTTATTTTCTTATTTTGTATTTTTTTGAAATATTCGAGCGTGGCAGGGTGTTCACTGTTGTTGTTGACGATCAGAATCTCAAAATGTTGCTTATGGTTTTTGGTGAGCAAGCTTTCGAGGCAAGGCTTTAACAAGTGTAAGCCGTCTTTGGTTGGGATAATAATGGAAACTAAAGGGGGTGTTGGAGGTAGCTCAAATAGGAGTGGTGGCATAAGGCGACTGATTTGGAAAGGCTGGCGTGAATGACAGAGGATTTTAGAAAGGTGCCTGATTTTATATTTATTAAGATTTGTAGGTAATTGGCCATTGTTTTGCGCAAGCACACTTTTGCGAATCACATAAAATGGTTCGAGATAGTTTTGGGATTGAAAGAGATACGGGTCCCAGTCTGTTTTGAAATAAGGATGATAACGGATGCCTATTGCATTAACTTGGTCAGAATCTGTATATACAAAATCTGTGTCGGGATATTGCTTTAAGAATTGGTTGATTTGATAAAATGCATCAGGGGCTAAGTGGGTTTGCTCGGAGAGAACAGCGACAAAATCAGCGTTCAATTTTTCGGAAATTTTAGGACGCTGATCATATTTAAAAAGCCAGATTTGATAGATAAGAGGCCGAAACTTCAGGCGTATACGATTTTCTGTGTTGCGGATCATCCGTCGCAATGTAAAAGGAATCAGGTTTTTTAATAATACAGTGATCACAGACTTTAAGCCTTTGGTGTTTTAAGATTAATCCTCTCTGCTTCCACTACCAATGGCCGTTTGAGGACTTGGGTATGGATGGCCATAATGTATTCGCCCAAAAGCCCAATAAAAAAGAGCTGGACCGAAGAAAAGAAAAACAACCCAATGAGAATAGGTGCCACGCCCATGGAAAAGCTCTTCCAAAACAACAGTTTTAAGAGGAGGAAGATCGCAGATAAGCCAAAGCTCAAGATAGATAAACCAAAACCAGCAATGGTAGCAAGGCGCAAAGGAACTTTGGAGTGGCTGGTAATACCAAGCATGGCCATGTCATAAAGGGTATAGAAATTGTTTTTGGTTAAGCCCCGCATCCGGCGCGGTTGTACAAAAGGCACCTCGGCGGCTTTAAATCCAAGTTCTGAAATGAGGCCCCGGAAATAAGGATAAGGATCATCTAGTTTGCGCATTACATCAAGTACTTGCTTGTCATAAAGACCAAAACCGGTAAAGTTTTGAATCAGTTTTGTATCTGCAATTCTTGCTACAAACTGGTAATACCATTTACGAATTTGAAACATAAGTTTGGACTCGTGACTGACAGGCTTAATGCCAGCGACCACTTTATAGCCTTCTTCCCATTTTTTGATGAATTCCAGAATCATTTCAGGAGGATCTTGTAGGTCGGTCGCCATCCAAATCGTGGCGTCCCCTGAGGTTTGCAAAAGTGCGTAATGGGGTGAGCGAATTGTTCCAAAATTACGTGTATTGACAATTACTTTTACTCTTGGGTCTTTATTTGCCAATGTTTTCAATAACGGAACGGTGTCATCTTGAGAGCAATTGTCAATAAACAAAAATTCAAAATTATATCTTTCGGCATGCGCCGTTACTTCTTGTAAGCGTTCATATAACGGCAAAATGTTGTCTTCTTCGTTATAACAAGGTAGGGCTAAAGAAATTGTTTTTTTCAAGGCTGCTCCTTTGTTCGAAATACCCAAAATTTATTTAAAATAAATGACAATCCTGCCGCGACTATTGTGGTAATCAAGCCGTTGAAATACCAATTATGTGACAGGTATTTTAACATCGATAAGAGGATAATATTAACAAAATACAAAAAAAGATAGAGTAAGAGAAATTTCAGAATGAGCCGTGAATTGTGGGACCGAAATACAAAGCGTCCGATTGTATTAAAGCTGAAGAAAACCCCAATCATAAAAGACAAAGAAATAGCGAGAAGATGGTGGAGGCCAAGAAAAATAAATAGACAAAATAGACCATAGCCAAATACAGTATTCAGACTACCAACCATCAGGAACATGATGAGTTCACGCTTTATGTTTGTCATGAATTCACCTTCAAACTAAAGAAGCTCAATTGTCCATTGGGGCTCAGTAAGGGACGTTCATGAAGATATTGACCCAAGACATGTTCCAATAACGCGGCATTGTCAGTGTAGCCATTATGATCAATCATAACGCCTGCAAATCCTGCTTTGCGCAAGGTGGAAATCATCTGTGGGACAGGAAGATCTGCTGTGGTTGCTTGCCATGTTGCGATCGGACGCCCTTTCATTGAGCCATAGCTCCACTGTAACTTATTCGAATGAAGATAAGGGCGAAAGAGCTCATAATCGTACAGCTTGTTGAGAGGAGGTGTTTCAGGAAAAGCAAAATAAGGCAATTCAAAGACAGCACTATTTGCGGGAAGAGTCGCTTCAATTTGTTTAACAAAGACCTGGTCGCTTTGAAAGTCAGCCTGGATGGGTGAGGTTTTAGGGTATGTGTCGGTGGTAGTGGTTTGGTCGAAAATACCAAAAGCTACGCATAATCCGGAAATCAGAATCATGGTTCTTGGTTTGCAGTTGTATTTTTGGCAGAGGGTGCTCAGCACTTTAAAAAAAACAAAGAGTGATAAAAAGCCTAAGAATACGCTGATGCGATTGTAAGCGCGAATATCAGGCACAAGAAACATACCAATCAGTGTGCCTAGTCCAGCAATGGTTGCGAGTACGAAACCCGAAAGATTAAATAAAGCAGCACGGTAAAGCTGAGTTGTTGTTTTTCTTGTGCATTGTAATAAGACCAGGCTCAAAGAAAAGAGAAAACCCAGACTTCCTAATGTGCCGAGTGAGGCAGAGATATTTTCATTGTTTTGCAAAGGCAAGACCTGAGCGCTTTCTTTATCATATCGCTTGCGCATCTCGGCCAAGCTTGGAATGCGGTGGTTTTCAATCGGTAAAAGAAGCTGCGTCATTTTAAGTCCAAAAACCTCAGATTCTGCAAAGCCACGTTGTGCCACAGCATGATCTTTTCCATGTGTATAGGTGTAGATAAAATTTGGAGTAAGGCTGATCAATGCAATGACCCCACTTAAACTGATAATGCCCACGCTCCGTAAAAAAGGCTTCCAATGTTGATGAAAACAAGCCGCCATCATTCCGGCCAGGAGAATATAAAATAAGCCAAAAAAAGTATAATACACGCCTGAATTAACAATAACAAAGAGTAGGAGAAGCAGAGCAAGGCGATATCCATAAGGGTTTTTATAGGGTAGGAAAGGTTCCTCATTAAAAAGGGAAAAAGCCAACATGAACCATATAGGAATTGAAAAATAAAGCGAGAGATAGAGGTGTATTTCATTACGGAAAAAATGATAAGGCAAAATGGAAAACAGCACGGCTGCACTGACTGCATAAATAGAAGATAAGCCTAATTTTTTGTAAACATACATTGCTGCAAATGCATTGAGTGGATAGGTCAGCAGATAGAAGAGATGAATGATGGTAAAAGGATTGGAGCTTCCCAAGATTAATAATTTTTGAATAAAATAACTGAAGTTGTCTAGAGTGGGATAATCATAGAGCTCAAAAACTTGTGGATAAGCAAGAGAGGGATTGGTGAGGTACCAACCCGTATCAATCATGGTTTTTGTATTGACAGCATTAAATAAAGCATCAGAAGAATAGAAGGAGGGAAGTTTGAAGTTTAAGTTGTAGCCGTGCAAAACAAACCAAAAGATACTCAGCAAAAGCAGAAAAATGATGAGGTAGGGGAGGAGCAGGGAGGCTAGTTTTCTCATGCGATACCCTGTGAAAAAGAATCTTTTATATCATTATTTTGACAATGCACCAAAGCAGTGGCCTCAATAGTTTTCGCATCCATTTTATAGTATGACCGCAAATATTCCTGGCTCCCTACAATTGCTGAAAATAAATTAGGCATGCCCAAGCGCGTAAAATGTTTGAGCTTGACGCCATGGTCAGCCACGATTTCAGCCACCAGGCTGCCGAGTCCTCCTGTGATGGAATGTTCTTCCAAGGTGATGACATTGCTTGTTGTAGCAAGAACCCTGAGTATGGCCTGATGGTTGAGGGGTCTTAAGCTGCTTAGATGAATGACTTCAGTTTCAATCCCCTGTTGGCTAAGACGGTCAGCTGCTTCTAAGGCCTCGAAAACAATCGAACCATAGGTAAAAATAGTAAGGTCTTTGCCTTTCCGGAAATAAGTCAGCTCACCTGGCACAAAAGTGGTATCAAGCGCTTGGCGTGTTTGGGGCATTGCTCCTTTTTCAAGACGCAGATAAGCAGGTCCGGGAAGTGTTCCAAAATGTAGGGTCCCTGCATACGTATCCCACTCATCACAAGGAGTGAGGATATTCATATTGGGCAGTACCCGCATGACAGCAATGTCTTCAGTGGCATGATGGGACATCCCTAATGCGCCGTAACTTAAACCGCCCCCTGAGACCACAATCTTGACGTTTGCATCGTGATAGCAAATGTCATTACGAATCTGCTCATAACAGCGCATCGTTCCAAAATTGGCAATGGAGTAGGCAAAGACGGTATATCCCTTTAAAGATAAACCGGTCGCAATGCCCATCATATTTTGTTCAGCAACGCCGACATTTAAATATTGCTGTGGAAATTGTTCGATAAATGGTTCAAAGAGGCCAAAACCCAAATCTCCTGTTAAGAGCATGAGTTTTGGATTGTCTTTGGCAAGCTCAATAAGGGCTTTTAAAAATGCATTTCTCAAGGGGATTCTCCCAAATCTTCTAATGCTTTTTCATAATCAAGGCCTTGGGGGCTGCGATAATGCCACAGCACTTGATTCTCCATGAAGGGGACCCCTTTTCCTTTTGTAGTATGTGCAATAATGCAAAGGGGTTTTGCTGATGCTTGTTTTTTTGTCAATGCTTGTTCTAGTGCACCATGGTCATGCCCGTCTACTTCGATGACGTCCCAGCGGAAGGCGCGCCATTTTTCTGCGAAGGGTTCAAGGTCCAAGGTGTCTTTTACAGAGCCTAAGCTTTGAATTTTATTATAGTCTACGATGGCAACCAAATGATGCAATTGATGATATCCTGCAAATAAAATAGCTTCCCAGTTGGAGCCTTCATCACATTCTCCATCACTTAAGAGAACAAAAACACGTTGGGTATTGTTTTCCAATTTTCCGGCATAGGCCAAGCCTGTGCCAACAGAAAGGGCATGGCCAAGAGATCCCGTGGACAACTCAACACCGGGAACTTCTTTATGAGAAACATGCCCGCTTAAATAAGCGCCATTTTGGCAATGTTCATGCAGGCGCTTTTTATCGAAGAATCCTCTCTCAGAGAGGGTTGCATAGACAGCTGCTCCCGCATGACCTTTGCTTAAAAGAAAATAATCTCGAGTGCTGAGCGTAGGGTTTTGTGGATCAATATGCATAATTTTGGCATAAAGTACTGCAAGAATATCAACAGTGGATAGGGCAGAGGCCACATGCGAGCTTTTTCCCCGGTTCACCATATGAATAATATTCTGACGAACTTTTTTTGCAAAAACTTTTGTATTAGACATATTTTTTCAGGAATAATTGAGCAGACTCATGCATATGCGACATCATTTCTTCAGTCAAGCCATGGTGGCACGCCTGAAGAATACCTCCTCTCATCACTTCATCTGCATGAGGGTACCCAGCATCATTTTGGCGACGAGCAATGGTTTGAAATCCAGGTTGACGCAAGATATTGCCTGTGAAAATAGTCCGAGTTTGAATATTTCGTTTTTCCAAGAAAATTTGCATGTCTGTGCGGGAGAAGGGTGCATCAGGACGTACCGTCATTGCAAAAGCCAACCATCCAGTGCGGGAGTTCGGAAGCTGTTTGGGGAGAATAAAAAACTGTTCGTAATCTTTGTAAAATGCCAAATGTTTTTTAAACCACTTTTCGCGCAAGTCGATATTGAGATCAAGTTTTCTAAATTGCACAGTTCCAAATGCAGCGCCCATTTCGGAGGGTTCAATGTTATAGCCTAAGCGTTCAAAAATGAATTTAGCATCGTAACGAATGCCTTCTACAAATACATTAAAACGGTTTTCAATGGCTTCTGATTCGACAAACAAAGACGAGCTGCGCCCCCAGC
>CAYGFJ010000013.1:8412-14516 GCA_964349115.1 uncultured Francisellaceae bacterium | reverse complement strand
GTGTATTTGGACCTCGTTGAGGCCGTTTTAAAAGCTGGAAAGTCTGTTCTGGTGCTGGTGCCTGAAATCGGCTTAACTCCCCAAACCGTCCAACGTTTCAATGATCGTTTCCCTGGCGAAGTGGTTCCCTATCACTCTGGCCTCACTGACACTGCAAAACGCTCTGCCTGGCGAAATGCGCGTGCAGGCGAGGCGCGTTTGGTGATTGGCACCCGGTCCTCCATTTTTCTTCCCCTCCAAAATCTGGGCCTCATTGTGATGGATGAAGAACATGATCTGTCTTACAAGCAGCAGACGGGCATCCCTTATTCCGCTAAAAGCATGGCCGTCATGCGGGCGCGTCAACACCATTGTCCGCTTATTTTGGGTTCAGCCACCCCCAGTGTTGAGAGTTTGTATTTTGCAAGCGAAGGGCGGTATCACCATCATTATTTGACAGAGCAGGCCAAGGGCGGGGCCAAGGCCCGCGTTCAAATCATTGACATGCGCTCTCAGCAAAAACAGGCGGGCTTGTCCCAATTTCTGCTTGAAAATATGCGTAGACATTTGGAGGCGGGCCATCAAGTTTTGATTTTTCTCAATCGACGCGGCTATGCCCCCATTTTGATGTGCGAATCCTGTGGCGTTCGCAGCACCTGTCCCCACTGTGACATTGCTTACACCGTCCATCAGCAACCCGCTTTTTTAATGTGCCATCACTGTGGCTTTGTGGTGCGGATCCCAAAGGTTTGTGGCCAGTGTCGTCACACCACATTGATTCGCATTGGCATTGGCACCGAGCAGCTGGAGCAGTTTCTCTCAAGCGAATTTGAACGTTACGGCATTATCCGTTTAGACCAAGATGCCACCCGTAAAAAAGGGGAGCTCGCCCGTCTATTGACCGAAATCCACGAAGGCAGCGCCCAGTTGATTGTGGGGACGCAGATGATTTCAAAGGGGCACGATTTTACCAAAGTCACTTTGGTGGGCATTGTGGATTTGGATTATGGATTTTTCTCCCCCGATTTTCGCAGCATTGAGCGCATGGGCCAATTGTTGGTACAAGTGTCCGGTCGCGCCGGCCGAGCAGAATTGCTAGGTGAAGTGTTGATTCAAACCCATGTTCCCGACCACCCCTTATTGCTCACTTTATTAAAGCAAGGCTATGCCGCTTTTGCCCAAATTTTGCTGGAAGAACGCAAAGTCGCACGCCTCCCTCCCTTTCAATATTTGGCTCTCTTTCGCGCCGAACATCCTGATGAAGAAAAGCTGATGGTCTTTCTAAAAGGCATCAAAACCGTATTGGATGCCTTTTCAGAGGCCCACCCCAGCACCGCTGTCCGCGCCTCCCCACCCATTGTCGCCAGCTTAAAGAAAAGAGGAGGCCGTTTCCGCGCCCAAATCCTCATCGAATCCGGCCGCCGCACTGCCTTGCAAGCGGCATTGAATGCCTTGGAAGATCATCTGTCCAGTATGCGCGGTGTCCCGCGGTTCACCATCGATGTGGACCCGATGGAAGTGGTGTGACATTACTACTTTGACGCTACAGTATTGTGAAAAAGATTGTAAAATTATAGCTACATTGCTACCATTTTGTTATGAAATTCGAATATGACAGCGTGAAAATTAGTTCTAAAATGCCAAAACTATCTGTTTATATTATTACTTACAACGAAGTCGCCAAAATGAAAGAGGCGCTTTTAAGCGTTGTGGGTTTTGCGGATGAAATCATTGTGGCCGATTCCCACAGCACTGACGATACTGTCAACGTGGCGACCGAGCTGGGAGCGAAGGTGATACAGATTCCTTTCAAGGGGTTTGGTGATCTGCGCAATCAAGCTTTGAGGGCATGCAGTCATGAATGGATTTTTAGTTTGGACTCGGACGAACGTTGCACGCCTGAATCCCAAAAGGAGATCCATGCGGTGATGGCTGACAAAAACGCCTTGGATCTATATTACATGCCACGTCAAAACATCTTTTTAGGGCGGATGATCAAGCATGTTTGGCCTTATCCTGATTATCGTCAGCCTCAGCTTTTCAAGCGTGGGAAAATGGAATACAAACAGGATGCGGTTCATGAAGGGTTTATTAATCTAGGAGATCGGCCCGTTGGTCAGCTCAAAGAGCCGATTATCCAAATCCCTTACGTGAATATCGACGAAATGATGCGCAAGATGAATCGTTATTCAAGCCTAGGTGTCGACCGCCTCATTCAAAAAGGCGTAAAGCCCGGCAAAATGAAGGCTTTGGGCCATGCTGTGTGGAAATTTTTTCACTTCTATTTTCTAAAAGCAGGCTTTTTGGATGGCTGGCCCGGCTTTGTCATCACCATTGGTCAATGTGAGTATACTTTTTTGAAGTATGCGAAGTTGATGGAGTATCAAGACAGTTGCAAGATTGACGTCACTTCCAGTGCACGATCCTCATAAACATTTTTGTCCGGATGGGTGGCTTGCCAGTCAAAAATGGCTTCATCGCGTTTGAGAACAAGGGTGGCAATTTCATCCCGATAGAGGCGAATCATGCTGGAAAGCCATAAATTCAAAGGCCAGGAGGGGTAACTGTGGTCGATGTTGAAATAATCGAGTAATGAAATGACATCTTCTGCTTTGTACCAAGATTCCCCCGTCACCCAACGATTGGTGGTGAAGAGGTGGGTGGGAAAGCCAAATTTGTCCATGGCAATGCCAATCAAATGGCAGATGTCGTCTTCTTTGCTGTCTTGGGGGCGGTCGCGACGGTCGATATCTTGGGGCTGAATGGATTCGGGAATGCCTTTTTTGCGTAGGAATAAATGAAAGTGGCCATTTTCTTCAGGATTGTTCTCAGCAGAAATTCGTGGATGGGCGTGATAATAATATTGCGCATGGGTGTCGCGATCATAGACATCGCCTTTTGGATAGTGATCCCACTGCACAAACGGCGGGGATTGGCGAAGGATTTCCCAGACGACATTGGATTTGGCTTTCTTTAAAACGCGATAACATTCGCTGATTTGTTGCCAATCAGGATGATCTTTTGGAAGGGGCATTTAAAACGCCTGAACTAGTCAGGCATACAGGGATTGCAATTGCCCGCTGCACAGGGGTTGCTGGCCGCACAAGGATTGCATGGGTTGCAGGGCATGGCAGCGCCACAGGGGTTACAAGGATTGCATCCGGGCATGGCGGCGGGATTGCAAGGGCTGCAATTGACCGCGCCACAAGGTGTGGTGGCTGTGCCATTTGCTCCCATCGCATTGCTGGCTGCCGTTGGATTGGCTGTGAGCGAGCTGGCGTCCGCATGGGCGATGCTGGCTGATAGAACAGCAGCAGCTGCAGTAGCCATAACAAGTTTTTTCATGATATGATTCTCCGTTCGTTGTATTTTTTAGCATCCTAACGGATTGCACTCACCTTGTAAATATTGGAGACAGTCAACATGACAAAGAGAAAAATCATTGCAAATTGGAAAATGGGCGCTGACTTAGAGTTGGCAGAAACGCTGGTTTCTTCTTATAAAAGAGAGTCTTATCATCTAGAAATTGATTTAACAGTCTGCCCCAGTTTTGTTCATATTCCTTTTATTTTAGGCAAATTGAAGCACAATCGTGAAATTTCATTTGGCGCACAGGATGTGAGCGTTCATAAAGAAGGGGCCTTCACTGGTGAAGTCTCTGCCAAAACCTTGAAAGAATTGGAGTGTAGTTATGTCATCGTAGGTCATTCTGAATGCCGCACCCATCATCACGACACCAATGAAGTTGTGGTTGAAAAGATCAAGCGCGTAGTGGAAGCCGGCCTGGCGCCGATTGTCTGCATTGGTGAGACGGCTGAAGAACGCAAGCAAGGCAAAACCAAGGCAGTGGTGTTGTCCCAATTGAAATCTGCATTGTCCGTTTTGAAAAAATCCAATGAATTTATGATTGCCTATGAGCCTGTTTGGGCGATTGGCACCGGCGTGTCGGCAACGGCTGCGGACATTCAAGATGCGCATGGCTTTATTCATGCTGAACTGGCTGGATTCTCTCATTCCCACCTTGTCTATGGCGGCAGTGTCAATGCCAAAAATGCCTTGGAAATTTTAAGTCTCCCCCATGTGGATGGAGTTCTGGTGGGTGGGGCCTCATTGAAGGTCGATGAGTTTAATGCCATCTGCCGCGCTGCTTCAAAAACCGTTTAAGGAAATTGAAAAATGTATAATTTTATCTTGTTGCTTCATATCTTGTTTTGTTTTTCCATCATTGCTTTGGTCCTCTTGCAGCAAGGAAAGGGAGCTGACGTGGGTGCCGCTTTTGGTTCAGGCTCGGCCAACACTTTATTCGGAAGTCGTGGCCCGGCCTCTTTCCTCTTTAAATTGACCGCTGCAGCCGCCTTATTATTTTTCGTGACCAGCGTTTCTTTAACTTACCTCCAAAATCAGAAACTGACTGCTGCCAATGCCTTGACCCCTCCGCCCATCACCTCGGCGGGAATTCCTGCACCCAGCGCCAACACGGCCTTTGTTCCCCCTCCTGCATCGAGTGCGCCTAGTTCGAAATGAACAAACTCACCCTCCTTTTAGCAGTCTTTCTAGGCAGTGGTGTAGGGGGTTTGCTTCGCTATCTGTTTGGGTCTGGCATGATTTTACTGGTCGGTCGCAGCTTTCCTTTTGGAACTTTGCTCATCAATGTCATCGGCAGCTTTTTGATTGGTGTTTTCTTTGAGATTGCAGTGAATTCCCCCCACGAAGCACTGATTCGCGCCCTCATCATGATCGGCATTTTAGGCGGCTTCACCACCTTTTCAAGCTTTTCATTAGACACCTTGACCTTACTTGAAGAAGGCAAGATCCTGTTCGCCTTGCTCTACGTCTTGGGCAGCGTTGCCATCAGCCTCTTCGCTGTCTTTTTAGGCGTCACTGTGATGCGTTTGAAGGGGGGGGTGTAAAAATTCATGAAATCTTTCTCTCAAGCCAGCATCAAAATCGATAACACCGTAATATTGAGAATCGAAAACAAAAACATCTTCCGTGCCCAAGGGCGGTCGGCTTGAGTTTTAAAGCCTTTGATGCCGAGGATGAACCAGATTAAGCCTAAGAGAAAAGCGCCTGCACAATAAAAATAACCCGCGTAGCCAAAGACAGCGGGGGAAACGGCCGCTAGGGTGAAAACAGGGATGTAGACCATGATGGCACATTTGGTGTGGGGGATGCCTTTTTGGATGGGCAGGACTGGAAGCTTGGCAGCGGCAAAGTCTTTGAGGCGGTAGATGGTGATGGCGTAAAAATGGGGCATTTGCCAGAAGAAGAGGATTAAAAATAAGAGGATGGCGCCGAGATTAAAGGCGTTGGTGACGGCAAGATAACCCACAACAGGCGGAACGGCGCCTGCAATGCCACCGATTAAAGTGCCAAAAGGGGAACGGCGTTTTAAGGCAAGACTGTACAGGACGACATAGACGAACCAGCCCAATAAAGCCGCTGACAAAGCGAGAGGGTTGACTCCAAAATACAACACAAGCATGCCTGCGATGCCAAGGACAGTCCCGTATAAGAGCGCAATGCGTGGGGAAATAAGACCTTGAGCGATAGGGCGCTTTTGGGTGCGCTCCATCAGCTGATCAATGTCGCGATCAATGACATTGTTGAAGACACAACCGGAGGCGATGATCAGGGCCATGCCTATGACAGTGATCAGCAAAAGCAGAAGGTTTAGATGAAGATGTGACGCCAAAAAAAAACCGCCACAGACTGTGACGGTGTTTCCAAAAATGATGCCAGGCTTTGTAATGGAGATGAAGCGCATGCCTAGTGCATCATATAGTAATTGAGGTTATACATGATCCAGAGTGAGCCGCCGACCACAATCACCATGACAATCAAGGTGAAAACCAGGGCCACAAAATTCCAACGACGATCGTCATGATTGGCTTTGATGCGCAAGAAGCAGAAAATCTGGATCAACATTTGAAGCACACCGCATCCCACAACGGTAATGTACAGAGCATCAGTGGAGAGGGTGTGAAGGGTCACCACACGAAAGGCGACAAAGGTCAAAATGACAGAGAGAACAAGGCCCACAATATAGGTGCTTACGCTTTTTTGATGTGACATTTAAATGGCTCCCAAAAGATAAATGATGGTGAAAATCGCAACCCAAATGA
>CAYGFJ010000013.1:0-8402 GCA_964349115.1 uncultured Francisellaceae bacterium | reverse complement strand
GAACAGGCCCAAGCAAGTGAGGCGGGTTTTCATCATGGCGACCGGGGCCTTCATGGCCAGTTGAACCATCAAGACAAGGATCCAGATCAAGCCAGCAATCACATTGAAAAAGTGCATGCCCAAAAGGGTGAAGTAAGCGGACAAAAACGCGCTGCCTTGCCAGGTGTAGCCTGCTTTAAACAATTGAACGAAGCCATGCCATTGCATCAAGGCAAAAAAGAGCGCGAAGATGAAAGTCATAAGCAAGCAGAATTGGGTGGAAAGAAGGTTCTTTTTATGAAAAGCAATCGCACTCATCCCACAGGTGAAGGCACTCGCGAGCAAGACCCAAGTCTCAGACAAGACGCGAGGCAAAATCGTGATTTGCTGAATGTTGACACTGCCATAGGTGTTGTTGTGGAGGACGGAATATGTCGCAAATAAAGCGGCAAACAGAATGGCGCTGGTCATCAAGTAAATCCAAAATCCAAAGGTGACCTTGGAGGCAATCTCTTCTTCATGATGATCATGCGCGTGGGATAAGGTCGTCATGCTAGGGCTCCTTTTGCAAGTGCAAGTTCAGTTTTTTCAACTTCTGCTGCAGGGTAATAATAGTCGGTGTTGAAATTGAAGGTGCGGGCAATGATGGCGATCAGTAATGCGATACCCGACACAACGGCCAAGAGGGGCATCATCCACACCATTGCAAATCCAAAGGCTGCGCCAATCATGCCAATGACAAAGCCCATGCAGGTGTTGCGTGGCATGTGGATGTCGGTGTAATGGGGTTTGTCCAATTTCATCCCGTCTTTGACTTTTTCCTTATGGTCCCAGAAGGCGTCCAGAGTGCGCACTTCAGGCACGATTGCAAAATTGTAGAAAGGCGGGGGTGAGGGAATGGACCATTCGAGGGTGCGGCCATCCCAGGGGTCGCCCGTGGTATCGCGCAATTGTTCGCGATCGCGAATGCTGACCAAAACTTGAATCACTTGGCAAATGACGCCGCAGAGAATCAAAAGGGCACCGAAAGCAGCAATGACCAAGAAGGGATGCCAGCCGGTTGACGCAGGGTAGTGATCCAAACGACGGGTCATGCCCATCAAGCCCAGGGCGTACAAAGGCATGAAAGCAAAATAGAAGCCGAGTACCCAGAACCAAAAACCGCGTTTGCCCCAAGCTTCGTTTAAGCGGAAGCCAAAAATCTTGGGCCACCAGTAAGTGATCCCCGCAAAGACGCCAAAGACCACACCGCCGATGATGGTGTTGTGGAAGTGGGCGACCAAGAAGACGCTGTTGTGCAATTGGAAATCGACAGGAGGGACAGACATCAAAACACCGGTCATGCCACCGATGGTGAAGGTGATCAAGAAGGCAATCATCCACATCATGGGGGTGGTGAAATGGATGCGGCCCTGATACATAGTGGCGAGCCAATTAAAGACTTTGACCCCCGTCGGAATCGAAATGATCATCGTCGCAATCCCAAAAACTGCATTGACATTGGCCCCCGCACCCATGGTGAAGAAGTGGTGGAGCCAGACAGTGAAGGACAAAATCGTGATGACGGCAGTGGCATAGACCATGGCGGCATAGCCAAAGATTCTTTTTTTACAGAAGGTGGCCACCACTTCTGAATAAATGCCAAAGGCAGGCAGCACCAAAATATAGACTTCAGGATGGCCCCAGGTCCAAATTAAATTGATGTACATCATGGGGTTTCCGCCAAAGTCAGCGGTAAAAAAGTGAGTGCCGATGAGACGGTCTAAGCAAAGCATGCCCAAAGTAATGTTGAGCACAGGGAAGGACACAATCACCAAAATCATGGAGCACAGCACCGACCAGGTGAAGAGGGGCATCCGCATCAAAGTCATGCCGGGGCAGCGCATCTTGATGATGGTCACCGCAATATTAATCCCCCCAATCAGGGTCCCGATTCCAGAGAGCGTGAGCGACCAGAGATAATAATCCATCCCCACGCCAGGGCTGTAAGCCAATTCAGACAAAGGCGGGTACGCCAACCAGCCCGTTGCAGCAAAGTCGCCAACAACGAGGGAAATCAACACCAAACCCGCACCTGCAGCTGAGAGCCAAAAGCTCAAGGAATTCAAATAAGGATAGGCCACATCGCGAGAGCCAATTTGCAGGGGAATCAAGATGTTCGATAAACCAAAAACAAAAGACATGGCCATAAAGAAAATCATAATGACCGCGTGGCCAGTGAAGACTTGGTCATAATGCGCAGGGGGCAGATACCCTAAATGGGAGCCATAGGCCATGGCCTGTTGAGCCCGCATCATCAAGGCATCGGTAAAACCACGCAGCAGCATGACAAAGCCCAAAATGAGATACATGATCCCAATTTTTTTGTGGTCGACCGAGGTCAGCCATTCTTTCCACAGCCAAGTCCAGCGCTTAAAGTAAAAGAGCGAGAAAAGAATAGCCACAGTCACCACCGCCATAAACGCCGCAGCTGCCATAATGACGCCGCTTTGATAAGGGATGGCCGACCAGGTCAGTTTTCCAAAAAGAAGGTGTTCGAGTGTCATATTGATTTCCTTTTGTTTCTAAGAATTTGTTTTTTTCATTGGCATCATGTAGCTCATGATGACATCGTTAAAGAGACCGCTTACCACAGCGGAATAATAATGCGGGCTCGCATCACTGGTGGGCAGTGCCAATTGATGATACAGCGGAAGAGTCAGCGCTTGGGGCCCGTGTTTCACTGTATTCACCCATTGGTCAAAAGCGCTTTGGGTAGTGACCCGTGCGATAAAATTCATATTGGAGAAGCCATCTCCACTAAAATTGGTGGATAGACCATGATAATCGCCGGCATCACTGCCCAGAACATGCAATTTGGTTTGCATGCCATTCATGGCATAAATTTGACCCGCCAGTCCTTGAATTTGGAAGGAGTTCATCGGCGCATCTGAAGTGATCAGGAAATCAATGGGGGTATTCACAGGAAACTCAACAAAATTGATGGTGGCAATGTTTTGTTGGGGATAGATAAACAGCCAACGCCATTGCAAAGCAACCACTTGAATGGTGATGGGTGGGACTTTAGAGTCGAGTGGTTTGTAGGGGTCTAATGCATGGGTTTCACGCCAAGTTAAGGTGGCCAAAAAAGCGATGATGATGATGGGGATGGTCCACCAAACCGCTTCAAGCAAAACACCATGCGACCAATTGGGGCTGTATTTTGCTTTGGTGTTGGAAGCGCGATATTTAATACAGATGAGAATTGTCAGTACAATCACAGGAATCACCACAATCGCCATCAGTAATAAAGCATCAATCATCATATGCTTTTCTTCTGCTGCGATGAATCCATGGGGGTGGAGAACAATCATCTGGCTGTAGGCGTGGAGTAGAAAATCAAGCATGTGTGGGGCTCCCATAAAAAATCGATGGGTGGTAGAGTAATGACATTAAATTTCATTTGCAAGCCATGACAGCCCAAGAACGCCGCACCACGCTTCTCTTATCCAGCATCTATGCCTTCCGCATGTTGGGCCTCTTCATGATTTTGCCCATCATGAGCCTCTATGCCACCAGTTTAAAAGGAGCCACGCCCTTTTTGATTGGTTTGTCTCTTGGAGTTTATGGCCTGACGCAAGCTGTTTTACAGATTCCATTTGGCATGATCTCTGACCGTATTGGCCGCAAACCCGTGATTGTCTTCGGCCTCATTCTTTTTCTCTTGGGCAGTGTCGAAGCCGCTTTGTCGCACACCATGATGGGCATCATTTGGGGGCGAGCTTTGCAAGGGGCTGGCGCCATTGGAAGTACTTTGACTGCTTTCGTTGCGGACAGCACGGAAGAAAAAAACCGCTTAAAGGCCATGTCTTTGATTGGCATGACCATTGGTTCCTCTTTCATCATCGCCATGGTTTTGGGTCCTATTTTAAATGGCATAGTCGGTCTGTCTGGCATTTTCTGGCTGACGGCCGCCCTGGCATTAATGGGCATTGGCTTTCTCTGTTTCATTCCGACGCCCAAACACCATGACCCCCATCCCGATTGCGAACCCGTTTCGGGTCAATTCAAAAAAGTGCTGATGAACCCTGATTTATTGCGCTTAGACTTTGGCATCTTTGCCCAACACGCTATTTTGACGGCACTCTTTATCGCAATCCCTCTTCTTTTGGTCAATCAAATGGGTTTGACTGCTGACCATCAATGGAAAGTGTATCTTCCTGTTTTACTTCTTTCTTTTATTGCAATGGTGCCTTTCATTATTGCTGCTGAGAAAAAAGGGAAGATGACCCTGATTTTCCGTGGAGCCATTGCCCTGATTGCCCTGGTTGCATTTGCTTTTTGGCTGTTTCCAAACACCTTGTTTTTCATAAGCGTTTTGCTGTTTCTCTTTTTTACGGCATTTACTTTCCTTGAGGCTGCCTTCCCCTCTTTAATTTCAAAAAAAGCCCCCAAAGCCAATAAAGGCACCGCCATGGGCATCTACTCCAGCGCTCAGTTTTTAGGAATTTTAGCTGGCGGTACCTTGGGCGGCTTCTTCTTCCATCACTTTGGCTTGAGTGGTGTTTTCCTCTTCTGCGCTAGCTTGGGTGGTGTAAGTCTGCTGATTGCGTTAAAGTAATCGATTAAAATAATTTTTAGGAGAAATAAATGGCGGGAGCAAGAGATGCAATCGCAGCAGCAGTGGCTGCTCAAATTGAGCAAGCAGCTGCGGAACATGCAGCCGCAATAGACCGTGAAATACTGGCAGCAAGGCAAGCACGGGCAGCAGAAGCCAAAAGGCGTGAGGCTGTAGCAACAGAAGAAGGCATCGCAGCAATGGTGGCTGCAGATGGCGCCTCAGCCATCCCTCTTCAGCCTTGGTCCAGTGCAGCTGCTGGATCAGTGGTGTCAAGGAACACTGCCCCCAGTCAAGATAGTAATATTTGCGCCGTGATGTAACGAGAAAGTTTTCTGGTTGCATTAAAACAGGCTGGCCGAGTATAGTTGGGCCTTGCTTTTTGAGTGCTTGAGAGGGTTGAGATGAAGTCATTTGCAGTGTGGAATAACAAAGGTGGGATTGGTAAAACCTATTTATCTTTTGCTTTGGGGACTGAATACGCAAGACAACATCCCACAGCCAAAGTGATTTTGGTAGACATGTGCCCTCAGGCTAATTTGTCTGAGATTGTACTGGGGGGGAATGGTAAAGGTGCATCGGTGCTCTCAGAACTCATTCTGCAGCGCTTGACGATTGGCGGATATTTTGACCAAAGAATCAATAGTCCCCACGTCAAAACAGGGGGCGAACATGGATTTCTACTTTTAGGAAAAAAGTATAATGAGGCATTGCCTGACAATCTTTATTTGATTTCAGGAGACCCCAGTTTGGAAGTGCAGTCACAGGCCATTAATCAATTGAGCAATATCTCTTTGCCACAAGATTCGTGGAAAAATGTGCATCTCTGGCTTAAGGATTTAATTGACTCTTGCTCCAATAAACTGGGGCAAGGAGACTGTCTTGTGCTGATTGACTGCAATCCTAGTTTTTCAGCATATACGGCACAATCTTTGATTGCCAGCCACAATATGATTATTCCTTGTAGCAGCGATGGTTCTTCAGCACGTGCCATCGATAATTTGGCGCAGCTGGTTTACGGCATTGGCATTTCTGAAAGCTATAAAAATGTCAATTTTGCAACACGTTGCAATCAATTTAATATCAGTTTGCCGATGATCCATTCTGTCATTTTGAATCGATCAACACAGTACAATAAGGGGGCCAGCAAGGCGTTTCACGCGATGTTCCAGGAAATTAAAAAGCGAGTGGAAGCCCTTCGTGTCATTTCTCCTCAATCATTTCAATCGGGTCAAGTCAAATTTTTTGACATTCCCGACAATCACTCAGTCGCTGTTGTTTCCTCTCACCTAGGATTCCCAATTGCAAAAATTCAGCCAGGCAAATATAGGGTCCATGATACCCATCCACAAATTAATCCTGAGCCTTTGGATCGATATAAGAAATCCATCGACTTGGTGTCGAAGTCGCTTTAATTAAATCCTCTCCACGCCTCGCCTTATAAATTTTTCTTGTTTCGCACAAAAGACTCGGGTTATAATCCCGGGCCGCCATTCCCCTTGTTGGCTGGGTAGCAAAATGGTTATGCAGAGGCCTGCAAAGCCTTAGACGCCGGTTCGATTCCGGCCCCAGCCTCCATCTCTCATTGCCCGGGTGGTGAAACAGGTAGACACAAGGGATTTAAAATCCCTCGGACTTAAACCGTCCGTGCCGGTTCGATTCCGGCCCCGGGCACCATTTTTTGATTTAACGGATCTTCAGGAATTGCTTTTGTCAATCCAAAAATGGAGGAGCCTTATCAATTACGCCCGCTAACCAGGGATAGTCACAGTGGTTCAAATTGATGTGGCCGGCTGCAATATACAGTTGTGTAAATCCGCGATTTCTTAATGTTTGTGCAACATCCAGGCCGCTGACTCCATCTCGTAACATGAGGTCAATGTAAATGGGGGTGGTTTTGGGGAGTGGCGCAGTTTCCATAGCCGCTTCAAATTTAGATAATCCAAAAAAGCAGAGCAGCTTCTTGTTTGCATAGTCGGCTCCATATCTCCAAAACTGGTGATTAAAAGAGTCGCTGTCAATCAAAACAACATCCACAGCAGGGGGTTCATCTTTTAAATGGATGAGCACATGGGGCAGGAGGTTCTTTGGCAGCAGGCGAATCCCCAGTTTTTGACAGCGTTCTATAATGGCAGGATCTTCATAATGAGAAGTCACCAGCAAGGCGTTTTCCCCACAGCCCAGATCTTCCAGGGCTTGGAGGCCGGTTAAGGGATCTCCGATGAGTTCATAATCTGAAAAAATTTGAACCGGTGTTGTTTGTGTGCGATACCATGCCATCAAATCTTTGCTATTCCTGAAGTGGTGGAGACATAGATGCGGGGAGGCAGCATCTAACTTTTGATCCCATGCATCATGAACAGAAGCATCATCATCCAGAATGCCAATTGGCGTTTGGGATGAAACTTCGATAGAAGAGACAAACCAAGCGGGCGCATCTGCTGCTGAAAGCTTTAATTCAATACAGCTCCCCTGTCCTAAAACAGAGGACAATGTGAGCTTGCCACCCCAATTCTCCACAGTCTTTTTGGCATGAGGCAAGCCCAGTCCATTGCCTTCTGCTTTTAAACTCACCCCTGGCTTCATGACTTCTTCAATTTTATCAGCGGGAATACCGCATCCATTGTCTTTGACAGTCAAAACCACACTGTGATCTTTGACATCCAAGCTGAGTGTAATCACTCCCGCTTGTCCAGCAGGAAAAGCCTCCAAGGCATTGTTCATCAAATTAGACAAAAGCCGTTTCATTTCCGTTGCATCACATTTCGCAAAAGCAGAAAACCCTGCCGTGCTGATCTCAGTTTCAATTTGAAGAGCCCGCCCCTCCAAAGCCAAGCGTTTTTGAGACACCATGCTTTCAAGCAGCGGAGCCAGCAGCCAAATTCGAATGCCCCCACCCGTTTTATCTGCAGCATCCTTCTTCCTGTGCTGTGTCAGCAAATTATTAGCAATGTCATTGATGGAATTGGCTGCATTGCGCATCATGACGCGATATTTTTCAGGGATTTCGGTGACATATTTAAGGCATGTATTCAGTGCTGCCAAAGGGGACCGAATGTCATGAGCGACCTGTAGGGCGTTTTGGTGTGAAGCTTCAAGTTTTTGCTGTAAGGTTTTGAGTTCGGTGATTTCCAAGGACGTGCCAATCAACCCAATGATTGCATGGTGCTCGCCAAAAATGGGCGCTTTATGTGATAAAAAAGTTCTTGTTTCGCCATGTAATATCATTGATTCTTCGAGCACACTTAGAACACCGCCTTATATTACATCGTTATCGGTCTGCTCAATAGTATTGGCTAAACTCTCAGGAAAAATGTCATACAATGTTTTTCCAAGTAAATCATCAAATTTTTTTAAACCAAGGCTCTCTAATTGAGAGTGATTACAGCCCTCATATTTCCCATCAATATTTTTCCAGTATAGATTGCCTGGCGCACTGCTAATAATTGCATTGAGCGTTGAGGTCAACTTATTTTTCTGCATCGTGACACTCTCGAGTTCAGCCTTCAGTACTTCCAGTTCTTGTAACATTTCCTTTGTCATTTCTAATCCCTGCTTACATTGACTTGAGGGTAAAGTGTATGGCAAATCGCATGACTTGACAAACGCACTTTAGGTATGGATACTATCTTCCCAGTTCAAATAAAGAGTATTCCAATGCGCTACCAGCCCTATGTGTCCGCACTCAATTACAGCTTCACCCTCTTGGGCAGCTTGCAGATGACCAAGCTCGTCTTTGCCTTGAGTGATCCGGGCCTTCAAGTTCATTCAGGCACATTGACCTATACCATCGATGGCAAATCCATTGATCTCCCGATTTTCAGCG
>CAYGFJ010000012.1:0-16280 GCA_964349115.1 uncultured Francisellaceae bacterium | reverse complement strand
GAGGGGTGCTTTCCACGAGCTTTTGCTTGATTCTCGTTCCATGCGGCAAGTGCCCTGCGCCCAGCTCGGTTTGTTGCTTCCGTGCGCAAACTATCGCGCTCGTTATTTCTAGCAATAACTGCCTGATCAGCCACTGCCATTGCGTCTTGCGCAGCTTTAAGAGCCCTTATTTTTGTGTCAGGCGGGACATCTTCGCTAATATTTAGCAAGCTCTGAGCTGTTGAGAATGCAGGGTTATAATAACCAGGATACAGTAAGGATTTTGTTTCTAAGATTCGGCGGTAGAACTCCTGTATTCTCGTGAAAATGGATGCATCGCGTGTGAGGCATGTGCAATAGGTAGCAAGCTTTTCTGAAGCAGTATTTGCAGCTGCAGCTACGCTCTTGTCTAACTTCAGCCTAGCTTCTATTACAGTCTGCATCCTTGTCGAGAGTGCCCCTGAAATAATTCTTACCCTCTCCATGACAGACACTGGCAGGGGCTTCAAAGTTGGAGGGGAGACTACGATCAGGGACTGGTGAGCTGTAGCCTCAAACGCCCCAAGCGCCTCAAGCGCCTTTCTTGCAAGATCTTCGACAGGAATACGGCGTTCTTGCTCGTCCTGGAGCTCTCTGGCGGCAGCAGCAGCCATCTGTACAGCTTCATGCTTGGAAACAAGTGCTTCCATGGACGAATTCATCTCTTCCGTGAAAGCAGCGACCAAATGCTCTTCTGTTTTCTCTCTTTGACGCTCTTCTCGCTCCACTTGAGCAGGAGCATCAAGAGCGTTCAATATCCTTCCAGGCTCATAAGATTTTGCCGCTCCTGGCAAGTATTGATCTACTTTTTGCTGATGCGTTGCCCTTATCTGTTTTAATGCTTCATCAAGGCGAGGCCATATCAAATCCATCACTTTTTGATGCGTGCGCGCAGTTGCCTTTCTTTGGTATCCAGCAAGTGTAGGAGCGTTGCTCCATGTGACAGTCATGAGCTGAGAAGTAGGACTTCCGGATCTTGCAGCTTCAAATAAATAGCATTTTGCAAATTCAAGCTTTTTGAGACCATCAAGGCTGTTAAAAGCTTTTTCAAATAATTCAAAGAATTCGACACGTTGCTCATGAGGGTCTGTGCTAGGAGACTTCGACTTCGCTGTTGCGAAGATCAGCGTGTATAGGGGGGCTGCATCTAAGTCTGATTGAGCTTTTTGGACTAGTCGAGTCGCTTTCTCTTGCGCAAGCTGCAGTTTTTCTGGAGCTCTGCGCGTGCCTGGACGACTTCCGAGTTCCGACTCAGTCAGCAGGTGTGAAACACCCAAGAGCCGGCCTTTGATATGCTCCATATACGCATCTGAGTCAGGAGCGCCTTCAAATTGATTCCCTAAAAATATAGCTAAACTTGCTTTTCGAAAATCAGAAAGCTCATCTCCAGGATTGCTCAGCACTTTGAGAATATATAGTTTTGCCAGTTGCTTTCTAACAATTGTAGCCAGTGGTCCGATAGCAGTGTTTGGGCTGCTTTCATCAAATACAAATCCAGCGTCTGTAAACCATTTTTGAATCGTCGCATTTGGAATCAGTGTCTCGTTAAAATGGTCAGTCAGTATTCTAGCCTTTCGCTGTATAGCATCATATTCTACCCGGAGGGCTGCTGTATCAGCTGGTTGGTTTTTCAGCAAAGCATCTGCAATTTTGTGTGCAGATACGGCGCCAAACAGATCAGTGGTATCTGCTAAAAATTCCGGAAAAACAAGGCGCTCGGAGGTATCAAATATGCGATCGATTGGTAGGTCCTGAGAAGCCATTGTGCTTGTCATCTGGTCCATAGACCATGTTTTTTTGCCATCCACTACTGGATAGGTTGCCGTTTTAGCCATAAGCTGAGCCTGTAACAGCGGGGCATTTACGTCATCGTTCCACGATGTCCCCCCAGCAGCCATGACATTCTCCTTAATATTTACCTACTTTGTTATTATAATTTATATCTATTTAAGATGCAATATAAATATTTAATGTATTTAATTTTAGGGTATTTGTGGGTTGGTTTGGTAGGGTGAGTTTTTTTGGGGCTTGCATTGGAGAAGACTTGATCTTGACATTCAGCCACTCACAATTCATGATGTACATCATGAATGTACATCGAGATGATTATGCCCCAAGTGAATGTCACTGATTTTCGTCGTCACCTTTTTGACTATCTTTCCACGATAGAAAGAGAGCCCATCGATTTAACCCTTCATGGCAAGATTATCGCAAAAGTGTCCCCCGTGGACAGCATTCAAGCACAGGCGCGTGCGCGTTTGTTAAACACACGAAAATCAGCTAAGATTGTCGATCTTGATGCTCCATTTGATCTTGATTGGACTGCTGATGAAAAAAATTCTGCTTGATACCCATGTTTTATTGTTTGATGCCCTGACTCCTGATCGGCTCAGTCAAAAAGCAAAACTCCTTCTGGAAGAGCCTAATGAACTGTACTGTTCCGCACTGTCCCTATGGGAAATTGCTATGCTCCTGCGCAAAGGACGCATTCTTATTGAGCAAGACCATGAAGCTTTCATGACTGACATACTTCTATCGCGAGACATTAAAATTCTCCCCTTAACTTTGCCTATTGCGATCAAAAGCCAGATCTGGGCCGCTCAGCATAAAGACCCTGCCGACCTGATCATTGCAGCCACTGCCTTATTTCACAATATTCCACTGTTAAGCTGCGATGAAGCCTTGGCAAAGTTTAATGGGATTGCGGTGATATGGTAACCATAGGCTTGTGCAATATCATCAAAAGCACTGAGCTGTTCGCGAACCCAGGCCTCATCTTTTTTCAGATGCTGAGCCATCAAATGGGCGACGCTGGGAGCGGCTTCGAGGGCCGCTTTGGCGTTTAAGAAGAGGGCTCGGGTGCGGCGGGCCAGGACGTCTTCGATGGTTTTGGCTTGCTCGTGACGGAGGTGATAGATGACTTCGGCTTCGAAATACGGTAAATCTGGGTGAAGACGTTTTGTATTGTGTAATTCAGTTTCGATGGCATGAACGGCTTTGGCGTCCGTTCCATACACACTGAAAGGATAGGCCTCAGGCGTTGTGGTGGCACCCCAGAGCAGGAGGTCTTTGCTGCGCGAACTACTTTTCGGAAGCAGGCCTGCTTTAATGGCGAAATCGAGGGTGTCCTCACCCATGCGGCGGTAGATGGTCCATTTTCCGCCAACAATGGTGATGAAGCCTTTCTGGGTCATGAACACTTCATGTTTGCGAGAAATCTTTTTGGTATTTTTGGCATGGGCCGGTTTGACCAGAGGGCGTTGGCCCACGAAAATAGAGCGAATGTCTTTCCTCGTCACGATGCCTTGGGTGTATTGATTGAGGGTCGAGAGAATCAAATCGATTTCTTGATCTTGAGGTGTCGGGTCCATGCTGGGGTGGTCCATATGAACGTCCGTGGTGCCGACCAGCACTTTGTCATGCCAAGGCAACACAAAGAGAATGCGGCCATCCACGGTTTTTGGGATCAACAGCGCATGTTCACAATTGAAAATGTCTTTGTCGAAAACAAGGTGAGTCCCCTGGGCGGGCTCGACGATGTGGTGAGGGGTGCTGGGGTCGGCCAAATTTAAGAGGCTGTCGGTAAAAGTGCCTGTGGCGTTGATGAGGACTGTGGTGTGAAAGTGCAGTTCTTTCGCGTTCAGAGTGTCTTGCACGGTGATGCGCCAAACCCCCTCCGGCTCCCTTGGGTTAATCCCCGTGACCCGATGATAATTGAGTGCAACCCCTCCCAATGATTCAAAAGTTTTAAGCAAAGTGATGAGCATCCGCGTGTCATCAAATTGACCGTCAAAATAAAGTCCGCCTCCCACAATATGTTTGGGATTCAAATCCGGCGCTGCCGCCCAAGTTTCTTTTTTCGAGAAAAAGCTGCTTTTCCCAATTTTAAAACGCCATGCCAAAAAATCGTAAAGTCGAATACCAATGTGATACTCCAGCTTTTCAAACCAGTTGTGAAAGGGGATCAAATAACTCTGTGCATGCGCCAAATGCGGCGCATTTTTCAAAAAGAAATAACGCTCTTCCAAGCCTTCTTTCACCAGGGCGAAATCAAAATTTGCCAAATAGCGAATGCCCCCATGGACCAGCTTAGTCGACTTGGATGAGGTGCCCTTGCCATAATCATAAGCTTCCAGCAACAGCGTTTTGTATCCGCGAGACGCTGATTCAACCGCGACACCCAAGCCGGTTGCACCTCCGCCGATGATGATGACATCGAAAGTATCTTCCTTCATAATGCACACCCATTTCACATAAATAAAAAATCTATAGGAGAATACCAGTCATGAGTCATGGAAGACAAGATGGAACAGGTGATGCGTCAGCGCCGTTGTTGGCAGTTGTGACGGATGCCGATCCAGTGGTTGCCCGGGATTTGCTGACGCGAGTTCCGCAGCGCAGCGAGGACGTGTTTGAGCAGGCAGTCAATGTCGGGCAAACATTGGATCGGCATGAATCGCCATGTCGAGAACTGTGGGCTTCGATTCAAGCGCTATGCCAACAATCAGCACTTCCTGTTGCTGCACAGATGCTGATGGCTTTGATCCGGGTCTTTCCCACTGGGACTTGGTTTTCAGAATCAGATTCCAGTGCTTTGATTGCAGCCTCGCCGATCAACACAGCGGTCTATTTTTATATGTCCTTTACCCTGCTTTATACTTTACAAGGGGCCATTGGCAAAGCCGCAGAACTGGCTGAAATTGCTGAAAAAAATAATCATGAATCTGACAAGCAAGCCCAGGAACAAGAGGTGGGCAGTCATTTCAGGCAAGGACTTTCTATTTCAGGTCTCACCGCAGCCCTGCTCTCAGCGGTCGCTTACTTTACCGGAGATTATTTTAAGTGTTTGGGGCACAAGCCTGAAGTTGTGGGGGTGATTGATGAATATTTTCATGCTTTTGTGATGTCAGGAGGGCTTTTTCCTCTTTTGGGCATCGTGCCTGAAAGACAGCTGTCCTCGGGGCTTAAAAAGCCCAGAGTGAGCACCGTCATCACCTTGATCAATGCGGCCATGCTGATAGGCACATTTTATGGTGCTCTCCATGAAAAAATGGGGCCATCGGGTTTTGGATATGGCCTGTCCATCAGTACTTGGGTCCCATTCATAGGCTGCCTTTCCTATTTTGCAGGGGCCCGTGATCTCAAAAAATTTAATTTGTTTTCTAGATGTGATTGGGTTGATGGGGGAAAATGGAAGGAAATTTGGAAGCAAGGCTTCCCTAATCTCATCAGCAACACCTATGAGTGCTTGATTATCGCAATATTGGCAGGGCTGATGGGCAATGCATCGAAAGATCAAATGGCAGCTGCGCTTGCAGCAAAAGCATTTAGCATTGCCATTCTCTGCGGACGAGTGGTGATCACCCCCTCCTGGACAGGAGGAAATAGCCTCAATACCTTGGTGAAGCGGGCGATGACTTATGAAACAAAGTCAAAGGAGGGCGGGGGTGTTGATGCTGCACGCAGAAAAGCACACTCTTTTTTTAACGGGGGTCTGTTGATGTATGGAGGGTTTGCCATCAGTTGCGGTGCGTTCTTTGCATGGAGGCCAGATTATTTTACCAGTCTTTTTTTAGACTCCTCTGAGTTGACGCCAGCATTGCACGCAGCGGCTCAAAAAACGCTAGCAGTAGTGGCGATTGGCGGCGTATTTGATGTGGCCAGAATCGTTGGGACAGGTCTTGAAAAAGCATTGGATCGTAATGGCCCCAGCGCAAAAATCAATGCATTAGGCCTGAGTGTAGGCTTGCTTCTGGCGTTTATTGCGCAAGTGTGTGGTGCAGGGCCTGAATTAATGCTGATTGGCTTTTATAGTGGCGTTACGATGGCCGCTGCATTGCAAACTGTGGACATTTATCGGGGGATTGCAGCATTTGATGGGATTGTGAAGAGCCCTGACTCTGCCGCTACCCCTCAGCTTTGTCTGCCTTGTTTTCGCGCGTCATCGTCCGAGCCACCGCTTCATGCCACTCGCCCAGCAGACGTTGGCGCTCACCTGCCTGCATCGTAGGAACAAATCGGCGTTCCAATTGCCAATGGGCTTCAAGTTCGCCTATCGATGTCCAAAATCCGACGGCTAAGCCTGCCAAAAAGGCAGCGCCCAAGGCAGTCAGTTCCAGGCATTGTGGGCGTTCGACTGCGCAGTTTAAAAGGTCGGCCTGAAACTGCATGAGAAAGTCATTTTTGCAAGCGCCACCGTCGACCCGTAAGGTCGTCAATGTTTGCTTGGCATCTTTTTCCATGGCGTGAACCAAGTCTGCCACTTGGAAGGCAATCGATTCTAACGCTGCACGCGCGATATGGGCTTGGGTGGTGCCGCGCGTCATACCGAATAAAGCGCCGCGGGCGTACTGGTCCCAATAGGGTGCGCCCAATCCTGCAAAAGCGGGGACTAAATAGACGCCGGCATTGTTGGGGACACTGGTTGCCAGCGCCTCGATTTCACTTGATTCTTGAATAAAATGCATTTGATCCCGCACCCATTGGACAACGGCGCCCCCAATGAAAACACTGCCTTCCAAGCAATATTGACGGATGCCCCCCACGTTCCAGCCAGTGGTGGTGAGCAGATGATGTGTGGAGGTTTGGGCCTCTGTGCCCGTATTCATCAACAAAAAGCAGCCTGTGCCATAGGTGTTTTTGACCATCCCGGGATGGATGCAGAGATTGCCAAAAGTCGCAGCCTGCTGGTCGCCCGCAATGCCGGCAATGGGGATGCGCGTTCCAAATAAGCCTGAACTTGCCTCTCCGATCACTTGAGAGGACGGGACAATTTTGGGCAACATCGCGTGGGGGATGTCCAAAATATCCAGCAGCTCTTGATCCCACTCGCCCGTATGAATGTTGAAAAGCAAAGTGCGCGAGGCGTTGGATTCATCGGTCACATGTTCCCGCTTATTGCTTAAATTCCAGATGATCCACGTGTCGACGGTGCCAAAGGCCAGCTCCCCGTTCTCCGCTCGGGCCCGCGCGCCTGTCACATGGTCCAGAATCCATTTTAATTTGGTGCCAGAAAAATACGCATCTAAAACCAAGCCCGTTTTTTTCTGAAACATTGGCCCCAGCCCTTTTGTTTTCAAGCTGTCGATAGACTGACTGGTCCGCCGATCCTGCCAGACAATGGCATTGTAAATCGGCAGCCCTGTTTTTTTATCCCAGACAATGGTGGTTTCCCGCTGATTGGTAATGCCGATGGCTGCGATGTCCTCCGCATGCGCCCCCACCGCGGACATCGCCAATTTTGCAGTGGACAGCTGCGTCAGCCAAATCTCATTGGGGTCATGTTCTACCCAGCCTGGCTCCGGAAAAATCTGCGAAAACTCCTGCTGTTTTTGGCTCACAATTTTTGCATCGTGATCAAATAAAATGGCCCGAGAACTCGTTGTTCCCTGGTCTAATGCGAGAATGTATTTGCTCATCACATTCCCCCTTGATCATGCGTTAAAAAAGCAGTCTAGCACAAATGCATTATTACTCCCCCAACCGTACCAGCCGTCTTCACCTTGATCGGCGCCACCATCGGGGCACTGAGGCAACAATACCAGATGTTGTTGTGTTGATGAGGGGCATATCAATAAACACGGCATAGGTTAATGTGCCTGAATGAACTTGAAGGCCCGGATCACTAAAAAATAGCATTCCCCTACCGAGGAAGCGCGTACTTACACTGACCAATCTGAATTCGGTATTGATTGGCACGGTTTTGGACGGTGTTGGCCACATCTAAAAGCCAGGGTTTGTTTGCATAGCTTTGATGGGCATAACCAACCAATCCTTCGTGATAGGCGAGATAGAGTTCATAAGTATTATTCAAAGGGATGCCCAATTTTTTATTGGCTTTATTGCAGTACCAGCCCACAAAATCAGACGCATCGCCAAATTTGTCGCGTTGGGTGTTGTAGCGCTTGGTTTCATGCTGATAGTCCGACCAACTGCCATCCACAGCTTGAGCATATCCGTAAGCTGAGGTGATATTGCCCCAAGGAATAAAGCCCAGCGTTGTGCCAGAGAGCGGTTTTGCACCGGCTTGAAAATCGGATTCACGCTGCATAATCGCCATCTGGACACTGATGGGCACGCCCCAACGGTTGTAGGTATTCAAGGCCTCCCAATACCAATTGGGATGATTGTGAAATAAAGTGCAAGCATTGCTGCTCGCCGTCGGCCCTTTTGGTTTTCTTCCCTGACGGTTGGCTCCAGTGCTGGCGCAAGCACTTAAAAGACAGGCCACTCCAATGAAAAGCATCCTTTTCATGTGGCCATCTCTAATAATTGATTTTTCGGCGAATCACGAGGCGTTGACCCACATGCAATGTGGCGTGGTCACTTAAGCTATTCCATTGTGCCAAATCAAATGCATTCACATGATATTTCTTTGCAATGGTGTAGAGATTGTCACCGGGTTTTACGATATAGGTGACATAACCAAAAGCTGCAGTGTGATCGACAGGATATTTCAAGACTTGACCAGGGCGTAAGACATTGCTCTTCAGGTGATTGTATTGTTTTAAGCTGGCAATGGGCACTCCAGTAAAGCGACTGACTGTACTCAAGGTGTCTCCACGACGCACTTTATAAACGCCATAGGGTTTGGCATGAATTGTCGCAACAGTATAACGCTCAAGGCCTGTGACCCCAGGGTTGGCGGCACAATTTTCCTCAAAAGTCATTACCTTGCTCAAAGGTAAATTCAAGTTGATGCCCGAAGACGGCGGGGGGGTGATATTCCGCTTAAACCCCGGATTCAGTGCTTTGAGCTCATTTTCATTGATGCCTGCAAATTTGGCCACCTGTGACAAAGACATCTGTTGGGGGATGACTGCACTGCCCAAGAGCGGCTTGTTGGGCACTGCTGGCAAGGCAATGCCATAATTGGAAGGATCATTGACAATAATCGCCAAAGCCAACAATTGGGGTACATAGTTTTCAGTCGCTTGAGGTAAATTGAGCGACCAAAAGTCCGTTGACAATCCGCGTGCAGCATTAGCGCTGATGGCATTTTGAACCGTCCCTGGGCCAGAGTTGTAGGCCGCCAGCGCCAAAAGCCAGTCGCCGTTGAAGTAGTTGTAAAGATATTTCAAATAATTGAGCGCCGCCCCTGTCGATTCTTGCACGCCTTCTCGGCCATTGAACCAATAACTTTCATTGGCCGCATTTTCACGAGCGGTTTCAGGCATCAATTGCCATAAGCCCACAGCACCGCAATAAGAGCGTGCCGTTGGCTTAAAGCCAGATTCTACAATCGGCAGAAGGGCCAATTCCGTCGGCATATTACGTGCTTCGATCATCGTCATGATGGGGTAAAGATACGGTGTGGCCTGGGTGGTGATATTCGCAATAAAACTGGGGTCACGGCTGTAGCTTTGTACAAAATATTGAACCCGAGGATTGTTGTAATAGTGATTCATGGTGAACCCCATCCGCATGGCATCCCAAAGGGAAATAAATTGGCCATTACTGAGGGCTCCAGGGACTTGTACGGGTTCTAAATTGCCAACAGGCGGAGTGGCCAAAACAGGCGCTTTCGCTTGAGCGACCATCGGATGAGTGCTGACAGGTGCTGGCGGCGCGGGAGCGATTTGTATTGTAGGTGAAGGACTGGCTTGTGCGACAGGCGTCGTTGCTGCAGGGGCCTCAGGTGTTGTCATCACTGCACACCCGGTGAAGGCAATACAGCACAAGGGGGCCAAGATGCAGAGCAGTTTGTTTTTCAGCATCGCTTACGGGTATAATCGGAGGATTCATTATGCTACGTGAGGTTCCATGAAGAGGCAAGATCGGTTAGCCCTGTTTCTACAGCGCGAAACCACCTGTTTACAAGCCTGTTTTTCACGCTTAAAACCCGAAGTTGCCTTAATCTACCCACCCTCAATTGAATTGGCCACTGCCCTCACCCCCCATTCTCCCCATGTTTTTCAGGCATCTTCCTCTCCCAACCCTGCTGTAAGCGCTGTTTTTTCTGATGAAGCCTGGGCCCTGCCCAAAGATTTTTTTGATTTGATCGTTTTGCCTCACCCCTTTGAACAGGGCTTCAATTTTCATGCCTTAGTCGATGAGGCCAAATACAGTCTGCGCAAAGGAGGCACCTTACTCATCAGCGGATTTAATCGTGGCCGCCTCTGCTCCCTTCCCATTCAAAAAACCTTTCGTATGCAAAAACCACCCGCAGCGTGCAAAGCCAGCTACAGCGCTTTGTCAATGCGCTCCACCCTTGAAACAGCAGGTTTTTCTTCCACCATTGAACGCTTTGATTTCTGGCGCTTTGCAAAAGGAAATGAAGCCCTGCTGCGCATCGCCCCCTTTCTTGGGATTGGCTTTGTCATCGAAGCCAAACAAGCCATCACCCCCATGATGGCCCTGCCTGACAGCGCTTTTTCTGATTTGAAAGAACGTGTTTTGGCTGCCGCCCGCCTCTCTCCGCTCTGCCCTGAAAGCGATGTAGGCCACAGAGGATGAACGCACCCATCTCGATTTACACCGATGGCGCCTGCCAAGGCAACCCGGGCCCCGGCGGCTGGGCCTATTTACTGCGATGCGGTCAACACGAAAAGCTGGCCTCCGGCCACGCGCCTGACACCACCAACAACCGCATGGAAATGCAGGCCGTCATCGAAGCCTTGAAAGCCTTAACCCGCCCCTGCACCATTGATCTCTACACTGACTCCCAATACGTCAAAAAAGGCGCCACCGAATGGCTGCCCGGCTGGAAAAAAAACAACTGGAAAACCGCTGACAAAAAACCCGTCAAAAACCAAGACCTTTGGGAAATCCTCTCCAGTTTAATCACCCTCCACCACATTGACTGGCACTGGGTTCGTGGGCACAATGGCCACCCTGAAAATGAACGAGTCGATGAGGCTGCGCGGCTGGCCAGTCACCATCGATAATCTATCATTTCGGCGGTTGTTTATGCTGGCGCTGTTACTTCAGCGGGAATTGCTGAGCTTCTCATTTGCTTTTTGTAAAGCGGAGTCGTAAAACTTTAAGTCTTCAGCATAGGCTTGTTTTTGCTCGCGAAGCTCGGCTTTCAGCTGTTCCAAGGCCACATCCATGCTTTGGCGTAGGTCATTGATGCGATGGGCCACTTGTTCTTTGATGGTTTCAGCATAATCTTTGGTTTCAATCGCAATGCGTTCAGCCGTTTCGCGACGGGCTTGTTCTTTTAGCAAAATCGATTCCATCCGGCGGATTTTAATGATGAGTTGCTCAGCGGTGAGGGACTCCAAGGCCACTTCGGCCACGGGTTCTTGTTGATCTTGATAAGATGCATCATCTTGCATGGAGTGATGGTAGTTGTTTCCTGCTGCATTGCTGTGATTACTATTCTTTTGGTAAGAGTGATTGGGGTTGCGAGGGCCTTTGTTGTGGTCACGACGTTCGAATTTCTTGACTTGAAACTGAGGCCGTCGCGGTTCTGCCTGAGGCGGAAGCTGTGTAACCGTGACGGTTTCAGCTGAAGCTGGAACGAGAATAGGAGTGGGGGCAGACGGGGGTGTTTCCACAGGCGTTTTTGGCTCTGGTGTGGGCATGGCAGCAGCTTCAGCAGGCATTGGCTCAAGCGCCAAAGGCACTTGCAAATCACGTTTGCTTTGATCAATTAAGGTGTTGATATGCTTTTGAATTTGCGCTTCTGTCCCTTTTCCCAGCACACTTTGAATATTTGCAGCTGAAGGCGCTGAACCTTGGGTCAGTAATTTTTCAAATGCTGCAGCGACTTCCGCAAGACTTAACCCAATGCGCGCCATATTCGTTCTCCTTGACTCAATGAAGCGGCATTTTTGCATAGAAGCGCTTCTTTAAGCAAGCAGGGCTTTTTATTACTGACGTACAGAACAAAATTCTGGAACATAATCCCCATCAAACCCCGCTCCCTTTTGAAAAACTGTTAGGTGATTTGAGATGGGCTTATTCACGCCGTATCAATCTCCTGCACCGTTTGGTATACCAAGTGCTGGAAGAGGAAAAAATCGTGAAAGTGATTCCTATGGACTCATTATTCATGACACACTTCATAACAAACCCAAAACCTTGTAAAGCGCCTCCTCGGCGGCGCTGGAATACCGCTTTTGCACGCCTAGAGCAATCGTGCTAGTATTGAGCAATTTCATGATCTTGAAGAAAGAAAAACATGTATTCCTGGCTTAAAACACATCATAAAAGCATTTCTGGAGTCTTAAACGCAGCTGTTGGTATTGCTGCATTGGTATTTGTTATTATGCAAAATGAGGATTCAACTTCTAGCACCGGATTTACAGGAATGCGCTTAACAGGTTTGATTGGAGTGGCTATGCCACAGATTGGTCGTCTTTTTGAGGCCAAACGAGTTGAGGACAAAGCAAAAAAAATTGCAGATTGTTTTTTGTTTGGCATGTTGGGTGCAACATTTACCTCTACTGCTTACTCTTGGGGGTCTGCATTAACAACTGTAGAGTTGACATCTCTTGGTCTTACTGCAATTGGCAATGGCTTTGTTGAAAAAGCAATCCTTGACAGCAAAATAGTTTCTCTTCTTATGCAAGAGCTGAACAGGATAAAATTAAGGGCTAAGAACAAGCCGGATAGTGAAGCAGCGGTGATCATGGCTATTGATGAGGCACAAGCTGAAATTCGAAGAGTACTGAGTCCTACAGAAACCAGCGACTCTTCTATTGCTCGCTTTTTTGCACCTTCCACAGTTGTTGTGTCATCAACGGTTACCCCTTTATCTTCTGCTCCGGCATTGTCACAGGGGGTAGCTGTAGTAGCGCACGCTTCCCGTCACGTGAGGAAGAAAAGAAAGGCGCGTCAGGCTGATGCAACGAGAGTTCACGCTCATTCGCTAGGGCCATTTGAGCGTCTGCACATCATGCCGTGCAAGTTCAGGCTGCTACCGGGAAGCGAAAGTAGTTTTGAATCATAGATAGGGGGGCGTATTATGTATGATGCAGTGCTAATTGAAAAAATTTATGAGCATCTTGCTCGAGAAGAGACTTTAAAATTACAAGCGCTTTTGATAAGGCAGGCTGAAATTATTAGGAATTATCGTGATACAGAAGGGACGTCTCTATTGGGCATGGCAGTAAATAGGAACAATAAAGCATTGGTTGAGTGGCTTTTAGACCAAGGTGTTGACCTATGGGTAGAAAATAATTATGGACAGACGCCTCTCCATATTGCATTTTTGCTAAGAGAGGGTGAGATTGCTGCAATACTGTATTACCATGAAAGCAAAATACATGATAATCCTATGGGCGACAGAAATCGCAAGGCTTTTTCAGATGTTTTTTTGTGCCCTCCAAATCCATACGCGATGCCTAAAGAAATACATGAAGCACAAATTAGCATTTTCAATCAAAAAATGGAGTATTTATCTCGTAGTGGAAGTAGGTTGCCAGAAGCCACGCATGATATCGCAGTTGAGAACATGGAAAAATTAAAACGAGAAGCCCGTTCTTTTTCAGATGTTTCAACTGCCTCCAGTGCTTCAGCTGGCTCTGCGGTGCGGTATCGTGGTGTGGGTGTTGCTGCGGAGGATATTTCTATGGGCTTAAAGTTTTAAAAAACTCATTATTCATGACACACTTCATAGCAAACCCAAAACCTTCATAGCCACAAATTCCGCCACAAAATCCAGGGTTTCCTCACCGCGTAGGAAGACTTGGGAACTACAGTGGTGGGTTTTTCCTTGAAAATCAATCGTCACATCAAAAGAATCGATGATGTGGTCGGGGTCTCTGTTTTGATTCCAAAACGCTTTTAAACCTGTGATTTTGATGTGAAAGCCCGCTTTTTCAGCTTGTTTTACAAAAAGCGGTTCAGTATGGGTGTCCATGAGTTTTTGGAGGAAATAGTCATGCGTGGCTTCATCCTCAATGAAGAGGGTTTTTGGTTTTTCGCTTAAATATTGCCTTAATTGGGCTGTCAGCGTTTGGTCGAGATGGGTCGCGAAATAAGGGCGAACCAAGGATTCCACCTCCATCAAAATCTTGCTGTGATTTTTGCAATGAGGGTCTAGCATCAGCTTAATGTCAGTGAAGGGGTACGCGGCGCGGTAAGCAAACTCCAAGTGGTGGGCTTTGGCCAGGACATCCAGCTTTTCTGCAATCAATGATTCTGACACCCCCATCAAGCGCCAGCGGAAAAGGCGGGCAGGGGACTGAAAATCGTGTTTGCGTAAATACGGTAAGACGGCTTCTTGAAAAGTGGGCAGACATTCCTTGGGAGGGCCTGGCAGCATAAAAATGACTTTGTTGCCAAGGGAAACTCGACAGGCGTTGGCAGTTCCAAAGGCATTGTTGATGACTTCGCTGCCCTGGGGAAAGTAGGCTTGTTGGCGATTGTTTTCAGAGACGACTAAATTATAGCGGGTGAGACGGGTGACAATTTTGTCCCAACTTTCTTGATGAAATGCTAAAGATTTTCCCACAACATCGGCCACCACTTTGCGGGTGACATCATCAGAAGTGGGCCCCAAGCCACCGACTGTAATCACTGCATCGTGTCGGCTCAAGAGAAATTGCAGAGCTGCTTTGATATTAGGTTCTCCATCATCGCAAATCAAATGTTCCCCAATCTGCATGCCCCATTCTTGCATCTGGGCGGCCATGCCTTTGGTGTTGGTGTTGACGATCTCACCGGTGGTGAGTTCTGATCCGGTGGCAAGAAAGCCGATTCGTTTAGCAGTTTTGTTCATGTAGACAGTCCTTTATTTCAAGTTCTTCAATTTGAATTGTGCTGTGTCCAATATGAAATTGATGAATCAAATCATGACTCAGCACCCGTCTCTCCTCTGTATTAAAATTGCCTGATGGGCGAACCAAATGAACCGTCAATGCGTTTTCTGTCGTGCTTAAAGCCCAGATATGCAGATCATGCACCGCTGTAACCCCATTTAAATGCGAAAGATAGTTCTGCACTGTCGTAAAATCAATTTCTTTTGGAACGCCATCCAGGGACAAGTCTATGGTTTTTTTAAGCAGCTGTAAACTATTCTTCAAGATAAACAACCCAATTGCCAGCGCACACAGCGGATCAAAAGCATTCCAGTGGGTGAAGTAGATGAGGGCCCCCGCGATGACAACCGACAGCGAAGTCAGCATGTCATAAACCAAATGCAGATAAGCACTTTTGATATTGAGATCCGTCTTGCTTTGTTTTAAAAAGAGCAGGGCGCTGCCCCCATTGATGACAATCCCCATCAGCGCCACAACAATGATGGGCAAGGGCAGAACAGCAGCGGGGTGAAAAAGATGATCGAGGGATTCAAAGATAATAATGGCTGAAGCGGCAACCAAGAGGGCGGCATTGCTGAGGGTCGCCAAGACCGTACTTTTTTTGTAGCCATAACTGTGGGTGGAAGTTGATTTCCTCTGCGCTAAAAGGAGGGTCATCCAAGAGAACCCCAAGGCCAGGACATCACTAAAATTATGCCCTGCATCCGCAAGCAAACTGCTGGAGTGGGCGAGATAAGCATAGATCAATTGAACAATGACAAAACCGCCATTCAAAAAGATTGAAAACAAAAAAGCAAAATTGGAGGAAGGCGCTGCATGCGTGTGGCAATGAGTGGGGTGGCTATGGTCGTGATCGTGGTGAGCAGACATTGGTTTCCCCTAATTTATAATGAATGCGGCAGACTGAGACATAGGATTCATTGCCGCCAATTGCGATTTGCTCACCCATGGCAATTGGGTTGCCTGCTTCATCTAAACGCAGGACGTGAGTGGCCTTGCGGCCGCAGTGGCAGATGGTTTTGATTTCACTCAAGCTCTCAGCCCAGGCCATCAAATACAAGCTGCCTTCAAAGGGTTCGGCTTGAAAATCAGTGCGTAAACCATAAGCGAGAACAGGAATGGACAGCTTGTCCACAATCTCTGTCAGTTGGAAGACTTGGTTTTTCGTCAAAAATTGGGCCTCATCCACCAAAACGCAGTGAATCGATTCATGTGCCAGCTGAAGTTCAGTCATTTCATACAGATTGTCTTCTCGTAAGAAGGGCGTGGCTTTGGCTTCCAGGCCAATTCGGGAGTGAATTTTCCCTGTGCCATACCGGTCATCAAAATGCGGCGTAAATAAAAGGGTATTCATCCCCCGTTCATTGTAATTGTAATTCGATTGCAAGAGCGTTGTGGTTTTGCCGGCGTTCATGGCGGAATAGTAGAAGTGGAGTTTAGCCATGATCTCCTCGTAAATCTTTGATGCGTAAATTGGCGTGGCCTGCGAGGGAGTCAGGTCCACCCAGTTGAATCAAATGCTTTGCTCCAGCCTTGTCCGCACGCTTCATC
>CAYGFJ010000011.1:0-16470 GCA_964349115.1 uncultured Francisellaceae bacterium | reverse complement strand
ATTTGATTGTATAACTTGCCTCCCTCGCTGGTCTCAACGCCTACATGGGCCAAAATCCGCTCAAATGAAATCACTTGGGCATAGTTTTCGAGTTCGTGTTGGTTCATTGTTCTCCTTTGATTTTCAGGGTTTAATTGGCCGGAAAGCTTCCCATTGCGTGGCAGATATAAAAATAATATTACTTGAATATTTTCCACCATCATGCTATGATGAGCCTATATTTTAAAGAGAGACGCCCACCATGGCCGCAGCAGCTCCAATAGAACCAGTCACCACCTACCCACTTGCTCAACTTTGTCAGCAGTATATTCTTACAGCCAATCGGCGCCTATTTGGAACACCTTCTCCAATCAAAATCAGCTTTGCTGAATATCTCAGCACCCTCCCGCGTCCAGAAGGCATCACTGATGTTGAGCTCATTCGCATTGCGCGAATATTTTCAGGAGCACTGACCTATACAGGTGCCATGACAGCAGGAGCACTTGAAATCAGCTTGGGTGCTTTGGAGTCTTCTCTCTCCGGAAGCCCTGCAATAACAGATCGAGAGCTCTCACTAAGCACTGCTTTGCAAGAAAAGATAAAACTTTTATTGCCCAGCTTTCAGTCTTGGCTTGCAGCTTGGAATGAAACTCTGGAGCAGCCCCTCCATATCCAAAACTTGTTACTTCACCCTGAAAGATCTATCGCTGCACTGCCACAGGAACATAGAACTAGAACTACCCAATCCCCTTTTGGGCTGCCTTGGACTCCAGAACAGCTCGAAAATTTTTTTAAAACTTACACAACGACCACACCCCCAGAGATTGAAGATTTTGTAATGCGCTACGCACACCTCACACGCTATGGACTCATCGGAAAAGGCACGCTGATTCAGTCTTCTTCTTTTTTGACACAAAAAGAACAATGCATTAAAAATAGAGGGGATCTTGTGTCTGCAATACAGTATTTGTACGAAAATAATCTACATGAGATGGTAATCCCATTTACTAATCAATGTATCAATTTTTTGCAAAGCTATGCTGATTACAAAGCCATATTCGATGCATTGCCTCAGCATGCAAAAGTGAACTTTGCCAGAATCATTCCAATTGAAATTATCCCAAATATTCAAGAACTTAATAAAATTTTACAATGCATTTCATATCAAGTTGTCGCACAAAACTTACTCCGTAAGTATCAAAACTTACAGGCACTAGACAGTGCATTGGGTCAGGCCATTATAGAGCGAAGGCATTTACAAAACTCTCATCTAGAGTCCCTCCCAACGCTTGTCTTTCTGGCTGCACAAAGCACAGCACCAGAGGCCAATGCGAATTTTGAAGCAATGCTCACCAATCCTGATCGTAGCCAAATGTGGACAACAGGAGGCCGGGCTGGCAAGCCTGAATACGGCCAAATTTTGACTGATGCGATTCGTCAAAGTCGCTTCTTGTCTCCCGCGCAAAAAACAGAGCGCCTTGCCACATTTTATGCAGCGACACAAGCACGAAGAACAACAATAGGCGCACTTCAATTGCAATATAATTTTAGCACTATTACCTCTCCGCTTGAAACGCAAAACGAGCCTCTACTGACTGATACTGCGCCCATTGCAAGCATGGAAGGCACGAGTACCACCGTGACTCCTGCTGCACAAACACGCATGAATACAGCCATTGCCTCTATTCAATCTTTTTTCCCTGAGGGCTCTCTTGCTCGCGAGCATTTAACGACATTAAAGAATAATTTTAATACAGGTCGCCTGCCTTCAACAACCCAAATGGAAGCTTATCCTCTGGCCTTAAGTTTGGTGGAAGCGTTAAGTCAAAAAATACAAGCGATTGTCACCGCAGAGGGTGAACCAGGCCGCACTCGAATCAGCCAATCACTAGTCTCTCGCGCAGATCAACTTACATATTGCGCAGGGGGCATATCAGCTACATTATCAGAGATGATCCTTTCCCTGGACTCCAACGATGATGCAGTGATCATGGGGTATTTAATTGACCTCATGAAAAGTGTCACCTCAGCATATTGCCGTAAGTATCGTATCGACCCGGGCAATGAAGTGCATGCTCCTCTTGCGCAAATTGCTGAAGCCTTGGGTCTCTCCCCCCTCCCTTTTTATAAACCTGATCAACATCTCATAGTTTGGCCTCCTGAGAGGATTAAAGAAATTGCTCAATCAATTATGACTGCCTTTTCTCCTACAGATTTGCTTGAGAGAGTAGTTGAAAGTAGACGAACAAACCTCTTTGTTTTTGAAGCAGGCAAGCCTTATGATCCGCTAGAGCCTGAAGGTCAGGAAAAATTGAAGGAACAAATTCGGCATTTTGAAGCACTACAGCTCTTTCCTGAGGGAATGTCTGAGGCTGACAAACAAGCCCAAACCTTAGACTGGTGCTTTAATTTAAGCGGTGTCAAAAAAGAAGATACGACCCTGCTGACCACTGGAAAAGAGATTGTGGAAGCACTCAGCGACTTTGAGCTCGATGCAGCCAGCGCCAAGAATTTAACTTTCCAATTATCTCCTGAGTTTGAAGCCAAGTTAACAACAGTGATTCAAAAAAACTTGGAAAACCGAGGCATCATCCCCTGTGCTGCAAAATTAGAGCAGATTAATGCAGACATCTGGACATTTTTAACTGCAGAGAATCCAGAAACCTGTTCAAATGAAATAAAAGCCACTTGGCATCGTGTTCTGAACAGTGCTGATGGCTGTGCCTTGCTGCAATCTGTACTGAAAACACACAGAAGTCAATATGCTTTAATCACTGATGCAGCACTCAAATGGATAGATCCTATGAGTCAGCGATGCCTGTTTGATTTATATACTCCAATAGAAGCTTCGCCGATTCAAGAGCTCTGTAACAACAAACTTGTCGCTTACACTGCACACGCTGCCGAAAGGCTGCCTCAAGCATACTGGACGCATGCTGCACAGAGACATGCAGAGCAATTAATAGCCAGATTTTCATACCGAACGTCTGACCTCATTAAGGAAAATGGCGCTCGTTTGCAAGCTCTGAATGTTAAAAAATATGCCATGATTGCAGCAACGTTCATCTATACAGAAGAAGCTGCAAAATGCTTGGGAACCTTGCTCCGTGCACGTACGGACTGTGATAATGCCCTGCGCCACTTGCGGGAGCTCTTGCCTGAATATCCATTGTGTTTTGCTCGGCCTGTTTCACCTGATGGACGTGCTACTGCTGGTACAGTATGTGCTGCAATGGCTGCATCACCACAACTTGCTGTTGCGGGAGCTAATCCCCAAACGACTTATTAGCAAGCGAACAATTAAAAGCAGTAGCGTCATCATGGCCTTCACCGCTGGCGATAAGTCTTTTTCTATTTTCATCAACTCTTCTGCTTGACGAATTTGCCTCTTTCCTGTGGCTTGAGTGTGATTTCTAGTTTGTTAATCACTGTCAATTGATCAGGGGGACTTTTTTTGAAGGGCTGATATAATGGCTGCTTTTGTGTATGAGCAAGGAGTCAATCATGCAAGGGTATTGGAAAACATCAGAACTGGAAGCGGAGAATACAGGGTATTTGGAAGGGTTGTATGAAGTGTATCTCGATGACCCCAGTGCGGTGGATGCGAAGTGGCGGGCTTATTTTGATGCAGTGAAAGGCAGTGCACAGGAAGTGAAGCACTCGGAGATTCAAGAAGCTTTTGTTGAATTGGCCAAGCGTTCTGCTGGGGTGCCGCTCACTTCTGTGGGGGGAGGGGATTGTCCAGAGGATGCATATCGTGCGCGCGGGCATTTAGCGGCTGATCTCGACCCTTTGAAATTGGCAAAAGTGCCGGATTTGGCTGAATTGGGATTAGACCCCAGTCTCAGGCAGTTTCAAGAATTTTACTGCAAAAGCATTGGCGCTGAGTTTATGTATATTGAAGATGAGACTCGTCGCAATTGGGTGAAAGACCAGGTCGAAGGCCAGAAGCCTTTGTCTGCCGACCAAAAAAAGTGGCTGCTGAAGCAATTGGTGGCTGCAGATGGGTTGGAGAAATATCTAGGCACCAAGTATGCGGGTCAAAAGCGGTTTTCATTGGAGGGGGGCGATGCATTTGTTCCCATGATGAGTGCCATCATTACAGCATCAGGCAATAGGGGCGCCAAGGAAATTGCCATCGGCATGGCCCATCGGGGGCGGCTCAATGTGCTGATCAATATCATGGGCAAGGCGCCCAAAGATTTGTTTGCGGAATTTGAAGGCCAACACAGCCAAAAGCTGTTGTCTGGCGACGTTAAATATCACAATGGGTTTTCATCAGACATTGAAGTCAAAGGCGGAATGGTGCATTTGGCTCTGGCCTTTAATCCTTCGCATTTAGAAATTGTGTCGCCTGTGGTGGAAGGGTCGGTGCGCGCACGTCAGGTGCGTCGTCATGGCAATCAAGATCAAGTCTTGGCGATTCAAGTACATGGCGACTCCGCTTTTGCAGGCCAAGGCTGTGTGTATGAAATGCTGAATATGGCGGACACAGAAGGGTTTGGAAATGGAGGCTCGATCCATATTGTTATCAATAATCAGGTGGGGTTTACAACAAGCCCAGTCGATACGCGTAGCACTCGGTACTGCACTGACATTGCCAAAATGTTTGATGCGCCCGTCTTTCATGTGAATGGCAATGATCCGGAAGCGGTGTTGCGGGTTTCAGAATGGGCCGCTTTGTATCGTCATACTTTTAAGCGGGATGTGTTTATTGATTTGGTCTGCTATCGTCGTCACGGACACAATGAATCCGATGAACCCTCAGGCACCCAGCCCCTTATGTATCAAGTGGTGAAAGCCATGCCGGTTCCCGCCAAAATCTATGGGGATCGTTTGATTGCTGAGAGTGTCGTGACAGAAGCTGAGTATGTGGGAATGCAGCAAACATATAAAAAAGCGCTGGACCAAGGTGAGCCGGTAACCCCCATTATCTCTGCGGAAAAAAACAAGCGGTTTATTGCGGATTGGCAAGCTTTTTTGCATCAATCATGGCGAGCAAAAGCGCCTGCTCCTCTTTCAACAAAGACTTTGCAGCAGTGGTCAGAGGCCTTGAGTCACTTGCCAGCCTCGTTTGTGCTGCAAGCTCAAGTGGCCAAAGCGGTGCACGAACGCACGAAAATGGCGGTTGGGGAGATTCCTTTCAACTGGGGTGGGGCTGAAATTTTGGCGTATGCGAGTTTGGTATCTGCGGGGATCCCCGTTCGACTCTGCGGCGAAGACAGTGGTCGAGGCACTTTCTCTCATCGCCATGCAGTCTTGAAAGATCAGGTGACTGGTGTGCGTTATGTTCCATTGAATCATGTCAGCGCAGACCAGGCACATTTTACCGTGATCGATTCTGTTTTGTCAGAAGAGGCGGTGCTTGGGTTTGAGTATGGCTATGCAGCCAGCACACCGGAAGGCTTGAATATTTGGGAGGCCCAATTTGGTGACTTTGTGAATGGGGCCCAAGTCATCATCGACCAATTTATCAGTGCGGCAGAAGAAAAATGGGGCCGTCTTTGTGGCCTGACCCTGCTGCTTCCCCACGGTCAGGAAGGCATGGGGCCAGAGCATTCCTCAGCGCGGCTCGAACGCTTCTTGCAGCTGTGTGCCAATGACAATATGCAAGTCTGTGCGCCCACAACGCCCGCTCAGATTTATCATTTGTTGCGCCGCCAAGTGCTGCGTCCTTACCGCAAACCTTTGATCATCATGTCGCCCAAAAGTCTCTTGCGACATCCTTTGGTGAGCTCGACTTTGAATGAACTGGCTCAAGGTCAATTTGAAGTTGTGCTGCCTGAGCTTGATGCGCTGAATTCCAAAAAGGTAAAACGTGTCGTTTTCTGCCAAGGCAAGGTCTATTACGACCTTTTGGCCAAACGGCGTGAGCAAAATAGTGAGGACATTGCAATTTTACGTTTAGAGCAGATGTATCCCTTCCCTGATGCTGAAATTGCTGAGGTGGTGAAGCCTTACGCTCATGTTAAAGAGTGGGTCTGGTGTCAGGAAGAGCCGCAAAATCAAGGCGCCTGGTTTAAAGTCCGTGATGACTTTGCGCCTTTGTTGCCAGCCCCAATGAGCTATGTGGGTCGCCCCGCCTATGCCTCCCCAGCGGTGGGCTATGCCAGCCTGTTTAAACAAGGTCAGGAGCAGCTGGTTGCTGCGGCGTTGCTTTTATGAGTCAATGCATGTAAATAAGCTGAGTGTCAATAATCTTTTTTCAACAACCAAAAAGGAAGGTTTGTCATGAAAACCCTAAAAATCACCGTCGCTGTTGCTGCCGTGTCGCTATCGCTTTATGCGATGGGATGGGCGGATGACACTGTACAAAAATTTAATCTCTACAATAATACGGGTGTGACCATGACGCTCAATACTTCAGTTCCAGCGCTTATGTGTAAAGCAGCTTCGCCATCATCCATTTCAAGTGGCTCAACGGTTACCATTACAGTTGGGGAGGGGTCTAATGATCCAAATAGCTGTGAGATGACATTTGATATTCCGCTTTCTTCTGCTACGTATCAGTTGAATATTGTGTATGGTGTGACGCCAAGTTATTGTAACGGTACTCCAGCTGACGGATGTATTGCGATTTACTCACCGGAAACGACATCGCGGGTTTTTGGAAGCTTTGCAAACACGACTATTATCCCCATATTTTATAAAACGTCATCTCCTCATGCATTGACATACCAACACAATACCAGTCCCTATCCCATACAAATCAACGCTCAGCCTTGAGTCAGGGCTGCCTCACGAAGATTGGGATGCGATGCGTTTATGAAGCGCTGCGGAGTGCCATCACCGGGCCCAAGCGAGGATAGATGCATTTTAAAAGCTCGCCAAAAAAGATTGTATTTCAGGCACGGCCTGGTATAATACCTTTTTTCAAGTATAATCAGGGAAACACACATGGCAGCGGCAGTACACACGATGAATTACAACGACTTTTTCAGCCACTACACCAAAGCGACGACCAAGGAAGAAGAGGCAGTTGCCATTCTCGAAGTGGTGCAAGAGGCAAAGCGCGAGCAAGCGCAAGAGGTGGCTGAGAAAAAGCAAGAAATTTTAAAAGAAATCAATTTAAAGGACTTTGCAACCAAAGCGGATCTTCAACTCATGAAAAGCGAGCTGATGAACGAGATGTCTGGTGTGCGTTTAGAAGTGCACCGTGAAATTTCGAAGGCCAAATGGCAATTACTGGGTGGGGCTTTGGCCTTGGTGGTGATTCCTATTATTCTCAGGCACTTTGGGATGTAAGATCAAAAAAAATGATTGGCGCTGGATTTTAGCAAAAACTTTGTCAAAATTACATTGGGATTTAGCAAATTTTCTGCTAAAATACAAACTCTTCTTTTTAGATTGCGGCCTCATCACCGCCCGCACTCATTTAAGTGCTGAGATAGACTTTGTCCTGCCCTGAGACCACCGAATTATCCCGATCGAAGTCAAATCCGGCAGCAGCGGCTGGCTCAAATCTTTAAAGCTCTTTATGGCTGAAAAAAATCTCCCCCTGGGCGTACGAATTTCTGATCGACCGCTGAGTGCCGAGCCAGGCCTGATTTCCATTCCGCTCTATATGATCTTTCGCTTGAAGGAATTGATTGCCAGTCTCGTTTAATTTTACAATCCCAATCATCCGCAAATAAGAGGATTGCTGGAGTCATAAATCTTTTAAGCGCTGCGTTTGCAAAGATGCAGCTTCGACCCTCAGCAATTTGAAAAATGGCTGCCCCTGATCAAGCACCCTGGGCGGCGCAGCTTGGTCAAGTCGCGCCTTCATGATGCCTGTTGATGATCGATGCTTCGAGCAAGCTTAAGCGGGAGTGCACTATCCCGCAACATTTCCTAGTTCTTGTATTGCAGTCATGGCCATCGGCCCATCCAGCAAGGCGGCAGACAAGCCAATCATGATGGATGCCCCCAGCCCCAATGCAAGCACATTCGGGCGGATGCGCTCACCAATCATAAACAGTGCCCCCAAAATCCAAAACGCACTGCCCAGGAGAAAGAGCATTAAGAAGATATTGGCGTCAACTCAACCACTTGATTGACATCAGCCACCCAAATATTCCCATAACCGTCTACAGCAATGCCCTGTGGGGCTGTAAATGAAATAGGCTTTCTAGTGTTATCCAACGGTGGAACCCAAGAGATAGGGTTTGAATAATACCCCTGCAATACCCCCTGTGCAGCGGATACAAAAATGAGCCCAAGGCCTGACGAATAAGCCATATAGATTGGTGTGGTGAGCTGGCTTACAGGGTAGGTGATGCCAGTAGTGTTATTTCTAATGAGGGAAGTACCACTGAGGGAAGTACCACTAATCCAAAGCTGATCATCACCAAGCAAAGCCATGCCCACCACCATGTTATTAAAATTGGGAAGAGGAACTGGACTGCTCTGAGCATACGGGGGTACCATTGATATTGTCATAAGATTCGAGGAAGAAGAACCTATAGAAGTAGCCCACACAACATTATGGTTTGGATCAGCCAAAACCGATGTGATGGGCAAAGTGTTGAGGGTGGTCACCACAGATGTGCTGGGTTGATATACAACAAGCTTTCCCGTGTACCCCCCCCCAGAATACTGAACTGGTGTTGCGATCCAGATATTCCCTTGATCATCTGCCGTTAGACCAACTAAGCCATTCCATGGATATGCAGTTACATTATATACAATTTGCACTGCCTGACCTCCAGATTGACCTATATATTGATGAAGATTAACCCATCCCACGTGATCGAGATCAGACTGAAGCGTCCACATGCTATTATTAGGACTTTGAGCAAACAAGCTCTTGTTTAGGGTTGTGTGCGCCTTTCCAACCACAACTGGTACATAATTTGGTGCGGGTAACTCCGTAATAACCCCGGCGTAACTCACCCAGACATTATTATTTGCATCAATAAAAAGGCTACTTGGGTATTGATTAAAACACTTTCCATTACAGGCAATATTGCTTTTATTATTATATATTGTTTCATTGTAGAGGGTGCCTGGCGTGGCTGAAGCCGCAAAAGCAAAAGCGCCCAACCCCATCAAAACGCTGAGGCTTAAGGTACGTAGGACTGTCTTTTTCATGAGGAATCTCCTAATGGTGATTTGTTTGAGGACGAAAGAGTTATATAAGGTTTTTTGTGACCTTGCAAGTCATGCGATGCGTTTATGAATATAAATGTATGTTATTAGGGTGGTACAGGCGGAGACGCCGATAGTTTGGCTTCTTCGTGGGTCAAATCATGAAGTTGATGGGTGGAAAAGCCAATCCCGATGAAGTCAATCGTTTGTTAAAAACACGGCTATAAAATTTTCTCGAAGGCATACGTTCCGTCGTGATGAGAGGTCAGTTTGGCGATATCACGGACGTGGCGGGTGCCATCTTTGCGACGTTCAATAAACACGACGACGTCGATGGCTTCTGAGATGAGGTAGTGGGGGATGGTGGCTGACACTTCGCGAATCAGGTCTTCAAGACGATAAGGGGTGCTTTCGATGGAATTGGCATGAAGGGTGCAGATGCCGCCTGGATGGCCAGTGTTCCAGGCTTTTAAGAGTTCTAAGGCTGCGCCATCACGGACTTCGCCGACGATGATGCGGTCGGGTCGCATGCGTAGCGAACCTTTAACCAGATCACGCATGCTTACGGTGTCAGTGGTGTTCATGATGACGACGTCTTCTGAGTGAATTTGCAGTTCAGGCAGGTCTTCCAAAATCAAAATTCGTTCGGTGGTTGCGGTCAGCACGTCTAAGAGGGCATTGGCAAAAGTGGTTTTACCAGTGCCCGTTCCCCCTGCGATCAGGATGTTTTTGCGGTCAAGCACGGCTTCACGTAGAAAATCAGCTTGCTCGCGCGTCAAGCTGCCTTGCATCAGATAATTATCCAGGGTAAAAATTTGCGTTGCTCGTTTTCGAATGGCAAAGGTCGGTTGAGTCACCACAGGGGGGATCCATCCTTGAAAACGCGCGCCCAAAAAAGGAATGTCCGTTGCAATAAAAGGCTGTTTTGCATGGATGACCTGGTTTTTATAACTGGCCACGAGTTTTACAATATTTTCACTTTGCTCAGCCGCGATGTAAATGCCCGTTGCACACTTGCCTTCTCCCAGTTTTTCAACAAACAGCTCGCCATTGGGGTTTAACAGGATTTCAATGACTTGTGGGTCGTTCAAATACCCCATGATCTCCGCGCCACATGCTGTGGACAGCATGTCCAAATACCGTTGTTTGGTGGTGTCGTTGTGTTTCACAGTTTTTCGCCTAAAAATGGATTGGTAATTTTGACTCCTTCAATCACTTGCCCATGGTGCATGTCTTCAGAGTAGAGCGTATCGCATCCAGATAAAATGGCTGCAGCAATGATGAGACAATCATAAAAGCTGAAGTGGTAGCGTGTATTAATATCAACGGCCTTTTGAATGGCTTCCATGTCAACAGGAACCAGATGAGTTCCAATGGTTAACTCCATAAGAAAATTTTTGATAAAACTTGAGGAGAATTTGAATTTTCGCAAGCAGACATTGGAGCATTCAGATAACACTTGTGTAGACAGGACTGGGCCTTTATCAAAAAGTGCGAGTGCAACCTCGCGTTTATGAGCTTCTGAACCTAACATTTCGAGAATAACATTGGTGTCACAAAAAAATTTAGCGTGCATTGGCTTCTTCACGGTTAAATTTAAAATTTGAAAAATCAAGCTGAGTGCCTTCTAAAAAGCGTGCCATTCTGCCTTTTGATTTGAGAGGCTTGACTTTTTGGCTAAATGTATCAAAGTCAATCATCACTGCCATGGGTTTTCCACCCCGTGTGATCACAGCTTGATAATGTTTATAGGACACTTCGTTTAAAATGCTACCCAAGTGTTGGCGTAAGTCCATAGCTGAAATTTCGTTGATCATGATATCCCTTCAGTAATATGATTATGATGATTGTAATAGTTTACTTCTGTTGATTCAAGGCTTCTTTAAATGTGCTTTTGAGTTTGTTGAGGGTGTCTCGAGAAATGCCGCCTTCTCGTTGGACTTTGACGGCTTTGGTCAGGTCAGAGACGCTGCGGTTTAAGCCGGACAATCCAGGGGCAGTGGCACCTGGCGCTCCGGTGGGTGTGGTGGAGGTGGAAGTGGAAGTGGCGCCAGCAGATTGGCTGACGGCAGAAGCGGCGCCAGCGGCGCTGATGTTGGAGGCGGCCGCCACTTGAGACACTGCATTGGACACGACAGTGGTGCTGGGGGCAGCCGCACTGCCTTGAGAGATGGAGGAACCACTTGCGCTGTTGAAAAGCAATTGACCGCCCACTTCACCGACGGCATCAGCCAGCATAGCAGGCACCTTCCAGGCCAGAATGGTGATGATCAAGGTGGTGAAGAGCAACCCCAAAGGTTGATCTAAAGTGGTGCTTGCCGTAAAGGCAGCAGGGCTCATACTCGACCAAATGCCGACGCCAATCCCCACAATGAGCACCAGGGCAAAAATTTTGACGGCCGCTTTGATGACCCCATGAATCGAACGGTGGAATAAGGACTCTGTCATCACAAACGTGCCAAAGGGCAAAAGGAGCAGCGCCAAGAGAGACACTACATAAAAGCCCACAACGAGCAAAATAATTTGGCAGGCAATCAAGCTGAAAAGAATCAAAATTCCAAACCCCATAAAGAGATCAATGCCCGCCATGCCAAAGTTGGCTGAGCCATATTGGACACCCAGTGAAAGCAATGAAATGCCACTGTTAAAGCCATACTTCCACAGCAAATCAGGGCCAAAAAGGGTGGCAATTGCTTTATTGCTCAATCCTGAAAATCCAAGTTGGGTAAAGCCATTCAGTAATACATTGAGCAGCGTCGTGTAATTGCTGATGAGAAAGAAAATGACACCCAATTTAATGATTTTAAATAAAAAGGGGCCCACCATTTCTTGTTGTTTCAGCGCCCAGATGATGCCAAAGAAAGCGATTTCAAGGGTGGCTAGGATATAAAACAAAGCCATGGCATCATGATTGATGGTGACAAAAATGTGCGAGAGTTTGCTGACGTAGGTGTTTTGAATCGTGTCAAAAACAAAAGGAGTGAGGGCAGTGGTGCTTGAATCGTCCATTATGATTGAGCCTCAAAGACATTGAAGGAAGTCGGTGGGGAAGCGGTGTCACTGTTGCCATCGCTAAAGTCATTTTGGTTTTCAGCCGTGGAGAGATGTTGATAAGTGACATTCTTAAAACTTTGTAAAGCGGTCGCCGTTTGCTGCTGTAAAAATTGAGAAAACCCAGCACCGCCCGCAGCCCCTTGAGACCCTGGTGATCCAGGCATTGGCTCACCAGGCGGACCAAACGGACTGGGCATTCCCCCTGGTCCTCCACTGGTGGCGCCAGGAACGCTTGGAATGTTGGGGGTAAAATTGTTGTCTGTGCTGTCTGCAAAGAGGGGGCTTAAGGCCATCATTCCGCAAAAAAATACCTTCCAGGTGCTAAGGGCCATTCGCAGTCTCGCTGTAAGGCGGCAAAACGATGTCTTTGGTGACCATCACTGAAAATTGGTATCCAGGATGAATGATGATTTCAGGTTGGATATTCAAGCTTTGGCTGGCCAATTGAGTGCCCACTTGCGAGGCTGCAGCGCCTGCACTTTGTAGGGCTGATGCGCCCACTGTCGAACCCACTGAGGGAGGGCTGTTGGTGTAAGTGCTGCCATTGTAGCTGACGCCTGTATTTTGATTCATCTGATTGGTGGCAATAATAGCGGGGAGGCTAAAGAGCGCTGACAAAGCCGCGCTGCCAATGATTTTGCCCCAGTGATTATTGACTTCATCAGAGAGCCCCGAGCTGCCCAACTTGTTGGTACCGGGCTGATTAGGCAACAAAATGGAAGAACCATCAGGACGAATGAGGCGGGTAAATTTGACTTGCACTTGCTCTTGTCCAAAGGACACTGAAGAATTGTATTCCCCAATCAATTTTGAGCCGCGGGGGATAATCAAATATTTTCCGCTAATGGAATCATACACATCTTGGCTGACCAAGGCGGTGATGACGCCTGGCAAATTGGTGGAAATGCGGGACTGCAAAATGGCAGGGATCACACTTCCCGCCTGCAAAATATAAGGAGTGGCAGGATATTGAACTGTGTTTTCATTGTAGATTTTTTTATTGGGCAGGCTTGTTAAAAAATCTACTTTTTGAGACTGCATATTTTGGGAAGCATAACTGTTGCCTGCCCCAGCGCCATTGGCTCCGCCTTCCGCTTTGGATTTGGCCACTTGGGCCGCATTGGCGGCGAGTTGTTCCTGATTTAAAGGCTGCGGCGCACCGCCTGCAAAGAAAATGGAGCTTGAGGCTGCTTCTTGAGATAGGGGTCCCCCGCCGCCAAAACCATCGTCTTGTTGTTGTCTCATTTGATTGAGCTGTTGTTCCAGCTGTTGTTGGGCACTTTGTAAGAGGGTGATTTGACGCTGAGCTTGTGGGCTCATGCCGCCTTGATTATGACTTAAGATTTCATTGATTTGCTGAGCATCACTATAATTGCTGGGCAAACTGCTTAAAGTACTGGGGGGTGCTGAATTGTTGGGCGTGATCGTGAGGGCTGGGCTTTTTGCAGGTGCAGAGTTAGAAGAATTCAATGCACTCACAATAATGGCAAGCAAGACCACTGTCAAAATGACAATCAGCCCCACAATCAATTTTTTATTGAGGGTGGCCACAGGGACTTTCAATTTTGAAAGGAGGGGAGCTTGTTTTTCTGCCATGGAAAATCGCCTCAGTTATGTTGAATTTGCACGATGGTTTGGCCTGTTTTGGCAACGCCACTTTGAAGACGAGCTTGCTGCAGCACAGCATCTACCACAATGTAAGGAGCGCGATAACGCCAGTTGATCATGGTGCCATAGGTTCCGGTTTCATCAGCAACGTAGAGAATGGGCATTTGTGAGGCGCTGTAATTGCTGGGCAATTGGATAAATGTTTGTTTCCCATCATTAAAAATACGCGTGGGGTACCAATCTGGTTTTTCACCTTGGGCCATGCCAAATTGATAGTTGAAATCCAACTGGCTTAAATCAACGTCTGGGGATGAGCTGCCAGGATTGCTGAATACAGATGCTGCTGGGCCTTGGGTATTTTGTGCGTAGGTGACCATTCCATTGCCATAATTCCATTCCACCGAAGCCATGTAGCTGCTGTCAGTCGATACCAAAACTAGATGGTAGACGCGTTGATCTGTGGTGATGACCATGGTATTGGTTAAACCGGGTTGGTTGGGTTTGACCAAAATATGCTGGGTCAAATTGCCGCCAGAGCCACTGTACGTTTGGGCAATTTGCCAGCGGAGGGTGTCGCCGGCCGCTTCTGAAATCAGCTTTTCACCGGGTTGGAGGGCGATGTCCGTGATTTTGAGAGGAGCAGAGTAGATGGTATACAAAGCGCCATCCGCATAGTCATAGCTCATCATGGAGTTGAAAAAGCTGTTGCCACTGGGTTGCTCCGTTGCATTTTTGTTGGCGTAATCCACGGCTTGGGAAGGGTTGGTAAAATTGGGAGTGGCCGGTGTGTTGGCACTGGTGGGCGTAGGCATCAATTGTCCGGGAATGGGGACAGGCACATATTGGGTGATCACTTGTTTTTGGACTGCAGGTGAGTTGGCTTGCACATACACCGCGGGTGAGTTTTCTCCCAAACTGGGTGTGGACTGAGTATGTGCATCATTGCCAGAGCTTGCGCAACCGGCCAAACAGAGGGCTGCAAAAACAGCTGTCAGTTGGATGAGATTTTTTTTGTAGATCATGATGGGGAACCCTCACTGTTAAGACTGAAATAAATGATTTTAAGACCAAATGGGTTTTGCAATAAAGCATCTTGGGTTGCAGGAACAGGGCCTTTTGCCAAGGTGAAAATACCGCTGTAAGGGATTTGTTGTTGAACTTGGCCCTGGTTGTCATACGTGGTGACAGTCCACTCAAACTGGATGGATTGATCGCTCACTTTGTTAAAGTCAGTGATTTGTACTGAGCTGGTCAAGCTGCCCAAATGGGCAAATGGATTGGCCGTTTGCGCATAATGGGTCAGCTGAGTAATGGCCTGTCCATCGGCCATGCTGTAAGCTGAAAACCAATTTTGCCGCGCAACGACAGGGTCCAGCGGCAGAGACATGATGTCTGTGATGAAATTGCCAACAAAATAGGCTTGAACAGCGCTGCTGGCGTGAAGCGTTTGTGGCAGTGCAACCATGTGGGTAGATTGATCAGGGCCCACTTGCGCCACATAGACATAGTTTTTTTGGCGGGACTCTGCAACGATAAATAGAATCAGAAAGAGAACCAAAAGGGCCAAAGATAAAAACCCCGTCAGCTGCCAGTTGCGTGCTTGCGTCCGTGCGTCACCCATGCGGTCCGACCATTCAGTACGGGCCTTTTCATAAGGTGTTTTTTCTATTTTAGCAGTGTCTTTTTTGTCTTTCATGGTGTGGGCGGGTGCTCCATTAATAATCCGACTTCTTTCACAAAGCCATTGTTTAAGACATCCACGCCCAGCACATTGATCCGGGGCGAGAGAATTTGTAAAAATGAAAATAATAATAGCAAGAAAGCACCCACCAAACAAAGCACACTGAGGGTGCGCCAGCGCCGTGCGGTTGTGATGTAATAGCCCAATTCACGGTCTTCAGTTTGGTTGGCTGATTGAAAAGGGGTGTTGATGAGCCCGTAACGATAACTTAACGATTCACGCTTTTGTGTAAATTCATGCATGAGCAGATCTCTCCTTCAAAATACGAATGGCCCAATCAAAGCCTTTTTGTTCAAGATAGCTTAACAAAAATTGCTCTGCCCCCACTGTGTGGTACAACTCAAGCAAGGCCTGTTTGTCTTCGGGGCGGCTGACGCCACAAAAAGCCAAGGCCAATGGAGAAAGCCCCATATCAAACAAAGCATTGCCGTTGTGGGATTCAAAATAATACTGCCGCTTGGGCTGGGCACGGGCGATGATGTTGATTTGCGTGTCATTCAAACCAAGTTCAGTGTATTTTTCCTGGATATTGGGTTCCAAAGCACGGTCGTTGGGCAGGAAAATGCGAGAAGGGCAAGATTCCAGCAAGCTCGATGCAATGGAAGAATTCAGCGCATCGTCCACCGATTGGGTGGCGAAAATGACGGCGACATTTAGTTTGCGGAGGGTCTTTAACCACTCCTTGATTTTGGCCGAGAAGACGCTGTGTTCGAGGAAGAGCCATGCTTCGTCCAGGATCAATAAACTGGGGCGACCATCAAAGCGCTTTTGCAGGATATGGAAAATATAACTTAAAATCGGTGCCACAATTTCAGGGACTTGCATCAATTCTTGCATTTCAAAACATTGGAAGCGGGAAAATTTCAAGTCTTCATGATCCGCATCCAAAATGCTGCCATAGGGGCCGCCCAGGCAATACGGCTCCAGCGCCAATCGAATGTTTTGATCTTGGATCAAGGCGGTCAAGCCTGTCAAGGTGTGTTGATGTTTGGGAGTGCTGGCCAGATTGCTCAACGCAT
>CAYGFJ010000010.1:1176-17020 GCA_964349115.1 uncultured Francisellaceae bacterium | reverse complement strand
ATTTAAGCAAGCTTAGTATCAATCAAAATTTAATATTGTTAGCAAATTTTAATTCGGAAAGCATTTTCGTTATTTTAAAGTATCCACAAAATCAACTCGAGCGTCGTCTGACATCAAATACAGACGATTCCACCATTCGCAAAGAGCGGGCTTGACCTGGCTAATTTCGCTGCGTAGCAGCAAGAAATCATAGGCGGCGCGATATCGAGGGTGGCGCAGCGTGTCCAAGACTTTCTTTTTACGACGATGTTCCAAATGGCGTTGAAGATGCCAAATGTCTTCGATCACCTCACCCTGATAACGAGGCATATTGGTGACTCGGGACTGTTCTTTTAAAATGGCTGTCATGGCCTCCGCCGCACCACGACCCCCACGAGGCAGTTTATACCAAAGAAAAACGCTGATCAAAAAGGCAGGATTGATGGTCTTTTTTGCATAATACCGCTCATCCGTATTGCGCAAGGCTGAGAGAATCATTTTGGCAGCCCCTTTATCTTTTAAAGCCTCAGGCAAGCGGGGAAATAAAATGGGCAAAATCTTAAATTCAAGCAAACTGTTAAAGTTTTTTTCAGCCTGACCATGAAGCAAAATTTTTTGATATTCATCATATAAACGCCCACCTGAAATGCTGGCAAGCAATGGCACGAATTGAGGGATTGCTTTTAAAGTCGCCGGCTCAATGGTGCAGCCGATTTTGTTGCCAATCCGCAAAGCCCGCAGAATCCGAACTGGATCTTCACGAAAACGCTCTTCAGGCTTGCCAATCAGGCGGATGATTCGAGCTTTTAAATCAGGCAGTCCCTCGCAAAAGTCAAAAATCTCATGCGTCGCGGGGTTGTAATACAAGGCATTCACTGAGAAATCGCGGCGCACGACATCATCTTCAATTGAGCCATAGACATTGTCGCGGGAAATAATGCCCCCAGTGCGTGTCGAGGCCTCAGAGTGATGGGTCGCAAAACTGTGGTCTTTTCTGAATGTGGCCACTTCCACAAAATCATAACGCCCAAAATAGACATGGGCCAGGCGAAATCGCTTGCCAATGATCAAACAACGCTGAAAGCATTTTTTGACTTGCTCAGGCGAAGCATTGGTTGCCACATCAAAATCTTTAGGATGAAGCTTTAAAAGCTGATCGCGAACGCCACCCCCAACAATATAGGCCTCATAATGATGTTTTTGGAGAATCTCAACCACATCCAAGGCATGCGAGTGAAAATCATTCGGCCACAGGTCCAGTTCCCTCGCATCGTAAATCCGTGCAGTGAGTTTTGGAGAGCAGGACTTTCTTCTAAAAAGTTTAGCTATAAAGTTGTTTTTCTTTAAGTTCATCAAGGGTTTTACAGTCAATACATTGTGTGGCGGTGGGGCGTGCTTCCAGTCGACGCAGGCCAATTTCAGCCCCACACGATTGACAATAGCCATAATCCCCTTCCTTTAACAGTTGGAGGGTCTCTTCAATTTTACGCATGAGCTTACGTTCACGATCTTGCTCTCTTAAGCCTAAGCTCAGCTCTTCTTCTTGGGACGCACGATCAACGGGGTCAGAAAAGTTTTCAGGCTCTTCTTTCATTTGATTTTTACTGGCCTCCATTTTGACACGAATGTCTTCGCGTAAGGCTTCCAAAATATCCTTAAAATGCGCAACCTGGCCTTCTGACATAAATTCTTCGCCCTTTTTAGCCTTATAAGGCTTAAAGTCCAAAGGATTGGTTAAATGATCCATAATCTCTCTTCCTCAAAAAAACGGTTGCCATCATACCTCAGCTTTATTCATCACCCAAGGGGGGCACACCCACAATGCTAAATCCACAGTCCACATGAATGATTTCGCCCGTCACTGCTGAGGCCAAAGGCGAGCAGAGAAAGGCAGCGACATTGCCCACTTCATCGGTCGTCACATTGCGTCTTAAGGGCGCTACTTTTGCAGTGTAATCCAACATCTTTCTAAATCCCTTGATGCCTGATGCCGCCAAAGTGCGAATGGGTCCGGCTGAAATTGCATTCACACGAATCCCCTCTTTGCCCAGCGCGTCAGCACTGTAACGAACAGCAGCGTCCAAACTGGCTTTGGCCAAGCCCATCGTGTTGTAATTGGTAACCGCCTTCTCACCACCCAAATAGGTCAAGGTTAAAATGGCAGCATCTCCACGGTTTTTCATCATCGGACGAGCAGCTTTGGCCATGGCGCAGAGACTATAACTGCTGACATCATGGGCAATCCGAAATCCTTCGCGATGCACATGCTCAATAAAGTCACCATTCAATTGATCTGCTGGGGCAAACGCGATGGAGTGAACCAATGCATCTAAGCCATCCCAAGTTTTGCCAAGCGATTGAAACAAAGCATCAATGTCTTCATCTTTGGAGACATCACAAGGCAAAATCGCAACAGGATTAAAATTGGCTGCCAATGTGATGACACGATCTTTCATTTGTTCATTCACATAGGTAAACGCCAAAAGCGCCCCTTCGCGATGCATGGCTTCAGCAATACCATAAGCAATGGAGCGTTCACTCATGACGCCTGTCATTAAGACTTTTTTTCCTTTCAACATTGATTTCTCTCCCTCAAAAATGGACGCTCACGATAACGAGTTTGCCCATACTTGTCAAAACGAAACACTGACGCTAACTCAAACGATACCGCTCCTCTGCAAATCGATACAAGCTCCTCCAAAAGACGAGGTTGATGACAGTCACCCAGAGGCACATAACGACAACGCCCAAGGCAATTTGTGGGAAGGCTCCTGCCACCGTGTTTTCAGCAATGTATGCACCAAGACCATGTGCGCGCAACGTGATATGGCCCCAGTTAATCACTTCTGCGACGATACTGGCATTCCAGGCGCCCCCTGCGGCAGTGATGGCTCCTGTTAAATAATAGGGAAAAACAGCGGGAAGCAAAAAACGTCGCCACTTCAAAAAACCCTTGAGATTCATATTCATGGCTGCCAGCTTTAGTTCTTTTGGAATTGAACTGGCACCTGCAATCACATTAAACAAAATATACCACTGCGTCCCCAAAACCATGAGGGGCGCGGTCCAGATTTCCACATTCAAATGAAAATGCAAGATCATCAAGACAAAAATGGGGAAAAATAAATTGGCTGGAAAGGCTGCCAGAAACTGGGCAATCGGTTGGACAATCTTGGATGCCCGCGGACTTAAGCCAATTTTGACCCCAATTGGCACCCAGATACAGGAACATAAAATAATGAGGATAAATACCCGAAGCGCTGTGCAGCCGCCTAGGAGAATCACATTCCAAGTACTGGTGAAAGCCAATTTTGCATAAATCATCTTCCATAATCCCATCACAAACAAAGAGGCCAAAATAAATAACCCCAGCGCCCAGAGAACATCATCAATCCGCTTGCGATAGGCGTTGTGTACCTTTTCTTTCTTTTTCCAAGGCAAAGCAATCATTTTGATATTGATCCAACGCGTCCAATATTCGTGAAGCGACTCCAACATCAAACGGGTAAAAGGTGCGCGTTGAAAGAGATTGAGCAACCAGGATTCTGATTCTTCATCCTGCATATCTCCCAAACGAAATTTTTGCGACCAAGCAACCAGCGGCCGAAACATGAGTTGGTCATAGAGAAAAATCACAATCAACATGGTCAAAATGGCGTAGATAATGGCATCGACATTCTCGGTGCTGATGGCCAAAGCGATGTAAGAGCCAATTCCTGGCAAAGTGATCGTCTGGTTGGCCACCGAGATCGCCTCTGCTGCGACAATAAAAAACCAGCCCCCCGACATTGACATCATGGCATTCCACAACAAACCGGGTATGGCAAAGGGCACTTCCAATCGCCAAAAACGCTGCCAGCCTGAGAGGCGATAAATCTGCGTCGCTTCCAGTAACTCTGTCGGAATGGTTCGAAGAGATTGATAAAAACTCAAAGTCATATTCCAGACCTGCGAGGTAAACACCACAAAAATTGCTGCGCATTCCGGCCCCATGAGAGAATTTGGAAAAAGCGCAATAAACGCCGCCAGAGTCACCGACAAATACCCCAGAATAGGCACAGATTGGAGAATATCAATCAGCGGAATCAACAGCTTTCCTGCTCGCTCATTCTTAGCTGCCAAGGCTCCTACACTCAAACTAAAGAGAAAGGAAAAGCCCAAAGCAATAAACATTCGAAGCACCGTCTCCGAGGCATAAAACGGCAACATCTGCACTGACAACGAAATGTGAATTGGTTGTCCCAAATGAAACGGCATCCGCATCTGCTCACCTGCATAGGCCAAAGCCAACAACATCAACAATACCAACATAAAAGCAATCAAATCCCAGGCATTGGGCATGACTTTCAAACTGGGTAGACTATAGATGTGGGTTCTTGCGCTCACGAGATTCAAGAGGAATGGAAAGGCGGCATTATATCACCTTACATTGTGTTTTCTAAACCATCACTTTATGATGTGAGGCTTCTCTATCACTCAAGGAACACCCCCCATGACCCAGCGTCAAAAAATATCATACTATGGCATTTTCATTGTTCTGCTCGGGGCTCTTTTTTATTGTTATGAATACTTTTTGCGAATTGCCCCCAGTGTGATGCAAAGCGATTTAATGCGTTATTTTCACTTAGATGCCACACTCTTCGGCAGTTTGAGTGGTTTCTATTTTTATGCTTATAGCCCCATGCAGTTGGTGGTTGGAGTGTCGGTTGATCGCTTTAAATTGAGGAATGTCATCACCTTTGCCATTTTATGCTGTGCACTGGGAAGCTTTATTTTTGCAACAACGCCCAATTATAATTGGGCGGCTGCAGGCCGTTTTTTACAAGGATTTGGCTCTGCGTTTGCCTTTGTGGGGGCTCTAAAATTGGCCTCAAAATGGTTGCCAATCTGGTGGTTTGCGTCGTTTTCTGGATTTTGCACCTCTCTCGGATTTCTAGGTGGCGCCTCTGGAGATATTCTTTTAACGCATTGGGTTCAAATTATGGGGTGGAAAAACCTCACTCATATTTTTGTGATCACAGGGGTGTGTCTGGCCCTCATTTTTTGGATGGTAATGTCGACTGGACCTGCAAAAAAATTCTCCTCCGTTGTGGAAAAAAATCATTTGACGACCAAAAAAGCCGTGATACAACTCTATTTGCTGATGAAGAAACCTTATATATGGTGTGCAGGAATTTTGGGTGGCTTGCTGTTTCTACCCACGATTGTTTTTGCCGATTTATGGGGCATCCCCTATCTTCAACAATTGCATGGTTACACCTTGACGCAAGCCGGGCTCATGAGCTCTATGATCTATTTTGGTTGGGCGATTGGCTCACCCTTGCAAGGCATTTTGTCCAATGTCATTGGAATGCGCTTACGAATTGTCTTTTGGGGGGCGTTGATTGCAGCCATTTTGTCCCTCGTAGCGCTCTATTCCTCAACAATTTCTTATAATGTCTTGTGTGTGCTTTTTTTATGTTTTGGAATTGCCTCCAGTGTTGAATGTCTCACCTTCGCGATGGGCAGAGATGTATGCACCAACCAAACCACAGGCATGGCCATGGCCTTAATCAATTTTTTAGTCATGATCAGCGGCCTTTTTATGCAACGCGGCGTGGGCATGTTGTTGGATATGAACTGGAATGGAGCCATGCAAAATGGTGTACGTCAATATACCAGTCACGACTATCAACACGCCATTGTGGTGGTGCCCATCAGCTTAGGCATTGCCGCCCTCATGACATTATTCATGAAAGATCATCCATTAAAGCTCCATGACGATTAAATCTAAGGCACAAAATCGAAATGACCTCCTTCACAAAAGACGAACTAGAACGCTACAAAGGCCACTCCCCCCTCCCTCACTTTGGACAAGAAGGCCAGCTCAAACTGAAAAACGCACGCGTTTTGTGTGTCGGTTGCGGAGGTTTGGCGGCCACTGCAGCCATTTATCTTGCGGCAGCAGGTGTGGGCACTTTGGGACTGGTGGATGCAGACCTTGTCAGTGTATCCAATTTACAGAGGCAAATTCTCTTTGGAAGCGCTGATGTCGGCCTTAAAAAAGCAGAGGTTCTCGCCCGTAAAATTGCTGACTTGACGCCCCATGTCCACCTTGAAACGTATCCTGTTATGCTGAGCGCTGACAATGCTGAAACATTGATTTCACAATTCGATCTCATTCTCGATTGTACAGACACCTTTCCTGCCAAATACCTCATCAATGAGGTCTGCTTTCGCCTGAAAAAACCTTTTGTCTATGCGAGTGTTTTTCAATTTGAAGGGCAAGTCTGCTTTTTTGATGGACAAGATGGCCCTTGTTTCCAATGTCTTGCGCCCATTCCTCCAGCTCCAGGCTTGAGCGGCCCTTGTTCGGAAGTGGGGATTTTGGGGGCCCTGCCCGGCATGATGGGGACGATGCAAGCGATTGAAGCCGTCAAATATATTGTCGGGCTGGGGGAAATGCTTCAAAGTAAATTGTTCTTCATTGACACTCTGACGCAAGCTGCTAAGACCTTTTCATTTAAAAAATCAGACGCTTGCCCCATTTGTTATCCAGGCAAAAATGCAAACCCCCAATCCATCAAAGCCATCACTGCCACTGAATTGGCTGAGCGACGCGACGCTGTCTATTTAATTGACGTCCGCGAACCTGCTGAGCATGCTGAGACCAATATAGGTGGACACTTGATTCCTCTTGCCAGCTTAGAATCTCGTTTAGCTGGTTTGGACAAAACCAAAGCCATCGTTGTCTATTGCCGACGTGGCCCGCGTAGTCAACAGGCTGCCAAAATTTTGATGGACCATGGTTTTCAGGATGTGGCGTATTTGGCTGGGGGCATTGAACCACAATGAGATTCATTCGGCTTTGACAACGGCTGTGAGAGAAACTTTTTGATCTATACTCCCGGCACGAAAGGGTGACCGAATGAAGGGGAGGATAATCATGATTTTTATTCACGGCATCGGTCATTTTCATCCTGAAAACATCATTGACAATGCCTTTCTGGAATCTTTGGACATTGGCACCAGCGATGAATGGATTCTCGAACGGGTGGGCATTCACGAGCGGCGGACAGTGTTGTCCTTGGATTACATCCGTTCCACCTACAATCAAAACCCCATGGTCATGGATGACGCACTTCAGTACAGCAATGCACAAACCGGGGCGATGGCAGCACGCATGGCCCTTGAGCGTGCGGAACTTTCAGCAGAGCAAATCGGAATGGTCATCGCTGGGGGTTGCCTCCCTCAATATTCCCTGCCCGCTGAGGCCTGTGTCCTTGCAGCTGAGCTAGGGATTGAAGCGCCCGCGTTTGACATCAATTCAGCCTGTTCTACGCTGGCCGTGCAAATGCATTGGCTAAACCAAATGCGTCCCGAAACTTTGCCCGATTATATCCTGCTGGTCTTGCCCGAAAACATGACACGATGTATTGATTTTAAAGACCGAAATTCCGCAGTGTTGTGGGGAGATGGCTCAGCCGCTTTGGTGGTGTCCACCAAAATCCCTGCCCGTGTCAGCATGACCCGCTCGTTTATTCAATCGAATCCTTCCGGCTGGTCAAAAGTGACCGTGCCTGCAGGAGGGCATTTTTCACAGGAAGGCAGCGCTGTTCAACGCTTTGCAATTAAAACCATGCACGCCTCGATCGACACCCTTCGTGAGGCAGCACAGCTTGACCCCTCTCAACATTATTTTATTGGCCACCAAGCCAATCTTCTGGCCTTGCAATCCACCTGTGCAGCCGCTCATATTCCTCAAGGCAAGCATTTATACAATGTCGATCAATTTGGAAATACAGGCGCTTCCGGCGCAGCCATTGTCCTCTCTCAACACTGGAATCACTTTAAGCCGCAAGACACCCTCATCATGGTGGTAGTTGGTGCAGGCCTGACCTGGGGCGGAATGGTTTTCAACTTTTTAGGGGTAAGGGGGATCAGATCAGCTACTTGCATTTCACCGCACCAGGGAGTACCCTTACAAAGTGTATTAACGGCAACGAAGTAAACCATGGGTATCTTTACAGTTATTGTAAGCAAAAAGGCCATGAAGCAAGTAGGGCTATTGCCTTTACACATACAATTTAAGCTGCAAGGTTGGATTGATGGCGTAGAGAATGATGGTCTTATGGAGATGAGGAAGATCCCCGGATTTCATGATGAGCCCCTGAAGGGCGTCAGGGCTGGCCAACGCTCAATACGCTTGAATAAGGCCTATCGCGCAATATATATGATTTGCGCTGATGGGTCGCTGGAGTTTGTAGAAGTCATTGAAGTCAATAAACACGAGTACTAAAAAGTGAAGCGCAAGGAGTGAGAAAATGAAATCAGGTGTAAATGCATTGGCAATATTGGAAAAAATGACACAAAGAAAAGTGACACTTGGCAATTACTTGTGGTCTATTCGCAAATGCGAAGAGATGACCCAGGCAGATTTTGCGGCATTGATTGGGGTTTCTACCCAATATTTGTGTGACATTGAAAATGCCCGTCGCTTTGTCAGTCCAAAATTAGCAGCTGAATTTGCGAAGAAGCTTGGCTATTCAGCGGTACAATTTGTTCGCCTTGCTGTTCAAGATCAACTGAACGGGCAAGGATTGTATTATGATGTGCGATTGCTTAAAAAAGCAGCGTAAATGGGTAAGGGGCTTAAGCTGTTAGCAGTGAAGCAAATACACGTATAGATGGCAAAGATATTTTGGGATAAAGAAACGCAAAATCGTTTTTAGGGTCTAGAAATTTACTGATCTGCATCTGAGTTGTCTCTACACCTCAATTTGCAACACAATGCATGACTTTTGGGAGTTCACTTCGGTCTACTCCTCGAGCTTGAATCCCCTCACGCAGAAGCCCCCCCCCTTTGAGCGCTTCGCACGAGACCAAGGGGGTGTAAGGGGGGATCAGATCAGCTGCGCGAAGCGCTCAAAGTGATATAGAATCAAGGCGAGTGCCAGCGGGTGGAAAAAGCATGGCCGCAACTGTCATACTTTTCGAGGAGAGTCGTTCACCCCTGGCACTCATAACTCGTGGTGTGTACGCTGTTTTCTATCAATTTAAACACCGATGTCCCAGCGGTGCTCTCCCTATTCAACAAAAACAGAATATTCCGGCACAACAAATGGTGGATGCTTTGCGCAGCATGGATGTCCATACCCACCAATGGCGCATGGGTCGAGGCACAAAAAGCGACAAATGAATCATAATCAAAACAATCCTGTGCAATCATAATGCCCACATAGCCAAACACACCAGGCACATTTTTGCTGCCCGTCCGTCGATACATCAACTGAACCTCTGCCTTCTCATTCACATCAAATGAAAGAATCGCCTGGTTTTGCTGATTTTGAGAAAACAATCGCCGCATCCACACGCTGATTTTGAGTGTGTCTTGATATGCGAGCTTAATATCATCAGTCAATGCGCGGAGATTGTTCTCGCCTTCAGCCTGCAGAGACTGCCCACAAAGCCCATAGACCAAGCATTGCAACAACTCCAGCTCTGGCCGAGTCAGTGCCCCAATGCAATACTTACTGACCACCGCCTCCAAAAACTCATCCAAATCATTTAAATCCGTCCCCCCATTACATAAAGCAAGCTGACGCCTCCCATGATTGAATCCATCCTTATATTGAATCTCTACGCCATCCGCCGTCTGTACTGCCTTAATGATGCGGCCTGCTGCTGTATTGCATTTGCTTACCATGACTGACTCCTTGTTGTTGTTTTTCTAATGGATATGAATGCGAGTGCTCTAGGCATGAAGCAGCGCTAATTCCCTACGAATACGCCATTCCTGATTTTGAGCTTCTGCATAACCAATCAAGAGGCAATCTTCCTGGCTAAACTGGTAACAAATTTTCTTGTTTGACATAAGAAAAGACGTTGGATACAGACTGACTTTTTTCGTTTTTTTATTCTTTATTTGCAGATAACAACATCCCTTTTGAAATACTTGGGCAATGATTTTTAAGTTTTCGCCTGCATTTTGATTAAATTTGCATAAGCTCATGATTTTTAATTCCCTTATTGCATTACACTTCAGGCCTAATGATACTTTAAAGATAATATGAATGTCAAGTTAAGTTCAAAACTTTCGAACGTAAATATAGAATTTAATAAATTTTTTTACTACAAAACTGCAATAGCAATTTGCTGCCAATGAGTAAACAGAGGTTAGGTTTCTACCTTAAACTTTATGCGCCAACCGAATACAGCCGTGCAGAAATGGCACTTTTTCTGGATAATTATTATGTGCAACTCCATTCAGCGTTGTGCTTAAAAAGGGATCTTCATCAAACATTTCAAAGCTATCACGCATCCCGCTATGTAAATCAACATGAGAGTGGAAGTAATCAAACTTCGTATACTTAAAGACATCTTCCAGTGAGGTGCCCCCAATATTAAAACGACCGGAGAGCAACTCGCGTTCATAACGCACCATCAGCGATCTGATTTCATGTAAATCAGAAATCAAGCTTATTCGAGCTCTTGTATTGGGTTTGAATTCGAGGGCATTTGGGAATTGCAGGGAGTAATAGACGGGATGGCTTTTAGGATCGCGCATATTAAATAATTCTGGCTGAAGAATGATGGGTGGATAATCAAGCTCATACTCTTTCGTATAAATGCGTTGAATGCTATCAAAGGGCCCAGCCAAATTGCTTCGAGCCGGTGCCAAACCTGGCAAGGCGCCCATCGCCATATTGATGAGATACTTTGCTGTATCCATGATATAGGCGCTGGGTCGACTTTCATAATCTTTTAAGATCAAGCTGAATATCAAATTGTGAATAGGCAAATTACGCCAAAACTCACTGCCGCCCCAGGCTGCATTTTGAAAGTACTTATAAAAGCGCGCCCATTTATTTTCTTCTAAGTGAGTAAACCACACATGAGGAAAATAAAGAATTTCAGCATCCCATTGGGGGTTGAAGAGCGGGCATTCTGAAAGCTGCTTAAACACCTCGAAGTGCCCCATCAGTGAACGAGGCACATCTGCAGTGACTCCATATTTTTTGGTTAACACATGATGTTTTTTTGCTTCTGTAATTTTCGGCAACATGAATACTGACCGAGCCCCGGCTGTCATATCCCATATGAAAGCAGGATGCTCAGCTTTATGTGGGTTCAGCACCCGCCAAGCGCCGAATGCTGTACCAGGAGCAATGAGCCCACTTAATGGAATGGTTCGATCCTCCAATGGCAAATAGATTTCAAAGGTGTTTTTTAAAACCAGACTGACTGGATTTGAATTCAGGTTGTATCCCAACTCTTCGCGAAGAGAGGGGTCTAATGATTCATCAGTAATTGATACAATTTTGCCTTGTGGATTAGGCAACATCAGCACAGATTTATTCATCGCTAAACTACCATACGGGTAAATCGCCTTTGCAAGCCAATGTGTTTTACCTGGATTGAGCTCATCAATAATATCAGCCAACTCTGGATTAACCCCATGCGCAGCATTTCTGACCTCTGCCCAGCTTAACTTGTCCAAACGAGCCATCGTTTTTTCCATCACTTTTCATCTCATTGCTTATCTTTAGAAGTTCTGATTGTAGCACGAAAATATTGTTCGCAAGTTATTTCTATCAAATATTGACAATTATTTATGGAAGCGTACCCTGACCCAATCTTTTGACATAGAGAGTCTCTTGCCCAATATATTTCAATTTCCAGAAGGCGTTCCAATTCTCGCCTATGGCAATGCATGGGATACTTTTAGTTACTATGGCACACAAACCATTTTAGTACTCTATCTCATGCATGTTTTCAGCTTCACAAACAGCAGTAGCTACCTTGTGTACGGAATGTATGCGTCCCTGTCATTTTCAGCCCCCATATTTGGGGGCTTTATTGCAGACAAGCTCATAGGAAGCAAACATGCAATGCTATTAGGTGCTGCGATTGCAATGACAGGCAACCTCATTTTGATGATCAAAAATCAAGACCTGTTCTTCATAGGACTTGCAACCTCATTAATTGGCTCAGGGCTTTATAAATGCAATGCAACACAGCTGGTTGGAGCACTTTATAAAGATGATGCAAGCAATAAAGAAAAGGGATTTACCCTTCTCTACCTTGCAATCAATATTGGTGGCACGCTATCTCCATTGCTCTACGGCTTTATGATTTATCAGTTTCACAATTGGTCTCTTGGTTTTTTATGCAGCGCACTCGGCACTGCCACAAGTTTGACGTTATTTCTGACTAATATGCGTCTTTGGCCAAGCAAAGCAGACCAACACCCCAAGCTATTAAAGGGTTATTTCTTTATTTTATTAGGCCTCATTGCTCTCTGCTTCATGTTGTCCAGTTTTCATTTGCTGGTGACTTTACCCCTGGTTGTTTTTTTTGGCGGCCTGAGTTATTTAATCAACATGATCTACAAATTAGGGCCTATAGAGCGAAGGCCTCTTTTTGCCCTTCTCGCACTCAATTTCTTTGCTATGTTTTACTTTGCCGCGGGGATGCAGATTGGCACAACGGTCACGCTGTTTATCCAAGGGGCCATTCAATCGAAACTGCCTGCAAGCACATTTAGCATGCTGTACTCAGGCTTTGTTCTTCTGTTGGCACCATTTTTTAATTATCTCTGGGTTGCTCTTAAAAAGAGAGGTCAAGGCCCATCTGTTTCCGTCAAGTGCTTCATAGGCATTCTTCTTGCAAGCACAGGCATGTTAGCCTTTGCATGTGCAACAAAAGCCAACTGTGTTCTTCTATACATCATCATTGGCTATCTCTTATTAAGCGCAGGGGAATTAGTTATCACTCCAGCTGTCTACACTGCCATCAGCAACAATACACCACAAAGCTTAAAAAGTGCGATGATGGGCTGCTGGTTCTTATTCATTGGATTTGGCTCATATTTAAGCGCCTATCTTTCAAAAATTGCACTTTCGTTCTCCAATAGATTCTTCACTGCCTCCGTTTATTTTGGGCAATTTTTGTTTATTGCTGGCTTCACCTTTGTGATGGCATTGATACTCCTACTATTTTACAGAAATATTGAATCACTTTTTTGTAATACTCATCGTAATGACTGAGGAAGGCCCCCCATGCCAAAACAAACCCCACTTCTAAGCTGCCTATCCGCCTCTCTGCTATTTTTGTACATCATCTTCCAAATGACGGTGTTTAATGCAAGCGGTGTTGCATTGACGCAGCAGTTTGGGTTGTCGTCGGTGGCGATTGGGAATGTATCGTCGATTTATTTTTACTGTGCGGCGCTGGCGTTGATTCCTTATGGGTTGTTGCTGGATCATTGGCCGTCTCGAGGGCCTGGCTTAGTCATTATGGGCTTGTGCGTTGCGGCGACAGTTGGGCTGGGGATATGGCCTTCACTGCTGATGTTGGGGGGGTATCGGGCGGTGTGTGGGTTGACCAATCCGCTCATTTTTTTGATTTGCATGCGTCAGGCACCGATGTGGTTTCCGCGGAAGATCAGTGTGGCCATTGGGCTCATGATCACTGTGGGGATGTTGGGTGGAATGATGGAATATCCGTTTTCACTGATTGTGGCCGCTGTCAGTTGGCAAGCGGCACTCTTGATGGATGCTGGGCTGGGCTTGGTTTTATTTGGATTTGCATTTCTGTTCTTGCAGGATCTTGCTATGCCGAGAAGCCATAAACAGCCTCAGTTGTGGCTGTATTTTAAAAAGGCACTCTCTGTCAAAGAAAATTTTCTGTGTGGCCTGTTTACTGGATGCTTGAATTTGCCCGTTTTGCTTTTGGGGGCAACCTGGGGCGATCGGTATCTCATGAGCAGCCGAGGGCTTTCAGGTAGCCAGGCATCGTTGGCCATCTCGATGATTTTCTTTGGAATGATTTTTGCATCGCCTTTTTTTGGCTGGTTTGCTGATTTTTGTCGCTCTCGCAGAGCTGCCATGTTGCTGGGCAGTCTCGCTTCGATTTTCATCATGCTGGCCATTGTCCTGATCCACACCACCCATGTGGTTGGGCTGGCTGCTTTATTCTTTTGGCTTGGCTTTATGTGCACCTCGCAAATCATCAGCTATACAGTCGTAAACGAAGTCAATTCGCGAGAAAATACCAGCACCGCCATGAGTCTCGTATCCATTCTGATTTACGGCATTGCTGCCATTGCCAACCCTTTGTTTGGTGAAGTCGTGAAGGCGTCTTCAGTCGATGCAGCCATCTTGATTTTGCCGATCGCCTTTGGCTTGAGTTTGATGTCGAGTTTATTCATCACTGCGTAATTTCATAATACAGCGCGGCAGAGTTGTCAGGCCATTTCACGATGTGGCTGTGCATGCGCTTTACGTTGAGACAGATTAGCAGTACTAAGCTTTGCACTGATGGCTTCTTGAAAGGACGCTTTAAGTTCCATCAAGGTATTGCCTTCATAGCTAATCAAACTAGGAATATACTGCACCTTTCCAAAAAGACAATCATCCTCAGGATTCAGTTGCAATGACCTCATGCGTTCAACCGGATTCAGAATGAGTGTCATTTGGCTTTGAAAGTGGCTTTTAGCGGGCGCTTCTGATCTATACTCACGGCACAAAAATATCTTAGTGAGTTGCCATCATGACCCTACACTATGCTGATTTTTTACAAAAAGCCTCGTTTGACAAGGATGAATTGTTGGCGTTTGCTGAAGGGACTTTGGTCATAGATCCTCCGGAGGAAGGCTGCGGCCGATTGCCGATGCCCCCTTTGTTGATGTTTGACCGGATCACCGAAATCACGCATGCCGGCAATAAGGGCCGCATCGTTGCGGAGCAAGACATTGCCCCCGACGATTGGTTTTTTCAGTGTCACTTTCGCAATGATCCTGTTCAGCCTGGCTGCCTCGGCGTTGATGCGGTTTGGCAGCTCATTGGATTTTATATTGCCCTGCGTGGCGGAAAGGGGAGGGGTCGGGCCCTGGGTTCGAAGGAGATTGAATTTTTTGGCCAAATTCGCCCTCACAATCGACGGGTTCGTTATGAAGTGGATCTTCGTCGCTATGTGGATAACCCCGCTCAAAAGGCTTCTTTTGCCATCGCCTCAGCGACAGTGTTTGTGGACGACACAGCGATTTACACCATCACTGACGCTAAAGTCGGCTTTTTTCTTGATCTTGAATACACACAGGAAGGAGCTTGATATGCAGTACACCCCGCTGACTCCGAAAGAAATTTTAAAGCGGGTCCCACAACAGGCGCCGTTTCGCTTTATCGATGAGATTCTCTCTGTCGATGAAAACGGCATTGTGGGTCAGTATCGTTTTAAAGAAGATGAGTTTTTTTATGTGGGGCACTTTCCAGGAAACCCCATCACCCCAGGAGTGATTCTACTTGAATCCATGTGCCAGGTCGGGGTGGTTGCATTTGGAATTTATTTGCTTTCGCAAGAAGTGGACCCCAGCGAAATTTCACAGTGGGTGACTTTGTTTGCCCATGCAGAAGTGGAATTTATGAAGCTCGTACGCCCAGGCACTTCTGTCATCATTACATCCAAAAAAGTGTTTTGGCGACGGATGAAATTAAACGCCAAAATCGAAATGCGCGATCAGGATGGCGTGTTGTTAGCGTCCTGCATCGCCTCAGGAATAGGAGTTCGTCAATGAAACCACGCGTTGTCATCACCGGAATGGGCATTGTGTCTGCGAATGCCCATGGACTCAAAGACTATGAAAAAGCCTTAAGGGATATGCGCTCAGGCATCCGTCATTTTCCCCTCTTGCAAGAATTGAACTTTGGCTGCCAAGTGGTGGCTGTTCCTCAAAATATAGAAATGCTTCGAACCCGCTATTCATCAGAAGAAGCCTTGATCGCGATGAACAGCAGCATGAGTTTTGCTGCGATTGCCGCCATTGATTGCTGGGAAGATGCAGGCTTCAAACGCCCTCTTCGCGACTGCGACGTCGACTGGGAAA
>CAYGFJ010000010.1:0-1166 GCA_964349115.1 uncultured Francisellaceae bacterium | reverse complement strand
CTGGGAAACGGGTGCGTTTATTGGTACAGGCATTGGCGGCGTCGACACAGTGGGCGATCGCGTGGTGCCCCTGACCAACCAAGGCAATGTTCGTCGCCTGGGTTCGACCACCGTCGAACAATCCATGGTGAGTGCAGCCAGTGCCAACATTGGGGGGTTGCTGGGTCTGGGCGGCCAGGTCAGTACCAATTCAAGCGCCTGCACAACAGGCACAGAAGCTCTCGTCAACGCTTTTTACGCCATCCAATCTGGTCGACTAAAACGAGTGCTGGCCGGCGCAACAGAGGGCACTTCGGCCTACACCTGGGCCACCTTTGATGCGATGCGCGTTTTGGCCAGAGGGTTTAATGATCGACCAGAGCAAGCCTCTCGCCCCATGAGTGCGAGTGCGGCGGGCTTCGTTCCTGCAGCCGGCGCAGGGATCTTAATGCTGGAAAGTTTGGATGCCGCCGAAGCACGGGGAGCTCGCATTTACGCTGAAATCATCGGCGCCCACGTCAATTGTGGCGGGCAACGCAATGGGGGAAGCATCAGTGCGCCCAATCCAGAAGGCGTACAACGCTGCATTCAATCTGCCATCAAGATGGCGGGCATTCATCCCAGTGAAATCGATCTCATCAATGGTCATTTAACCGCAACCATGGCAGATTCGATGGAAATCCACAATTGGCAAGCCGCCTTGGGCTGCTCACCCGAAGCGTTGCCGCTCATCAATTCCACCAAGTCTTTGATTGGCCATGCTCTGGGTGCAGCAGGCGGCATCGAATGTATCGCCAGCGTGTTGCAATTGTACAAAGGCTTTGTGCACGGTTCTGCCAATTGCGAAGACCTTCACCCCAAATTAGAAGCCTTTGCATCCCGCATTGTGCAGCGCACTCAGGATATTGACGCACGCATCTTGGCCAAGGCCAGTTTTGGGTTTGGCGATGTCAATGCCTGTTTATTGTTTCAAACATTAACCTAAGGAGAAATCATGAATCGTACTGAAATATTGGATAAAACGCTCAGCATCATCAAGCAGTTCTGCAAAAATGAAGATGGCCTGCAAAAAGTGACAGAGCAGTCTGATTTTTTGGAAGACTTAGGCGTCAATTCCGCACGCTTGGTGGACATTGTTCTTGATATTGAAGATGCTTTTCATATTGAGATTGACGACAAATCCGCTG
>CAYGFJ010000009.1:0-17181 GCA_964349115.1 uncultured Francisellaceae bacterium | reverse complement strand
GTTTTTAATATCGACCTCGTGATGCTGATTGGTGAATTCTTTGATGCGGAACGCATTATTTTGCAAGAAATATCGATGGATCGCTTTGTTGAGGGGCGGACCTTTGTCCCACTGCAAACTGTTCGTGTCAAAGTCTGGATTCCCATCGACATGCATTTGCCCGAACTGCGTGAAAGTTTTATGCTGTTTTGTGAGCAGTATAACGTGGATGGGATATTTGAACCGGATCGTAGGTAAAGGCGATTCCTGTCTTCTCTTCATTGACGTCAATATTCACAGTGCCTCCGCCTTCTGAGAGTTGACCGAACAAAATTTCCTCAGCTAAGGGTTTCTTCAGATGTTCTTGGATAATCCTCGCCATGGGTCGCGCACCCATTTTGGGGTCATAGCCTTTTTCACCTAACCAGGTTTTGGCCTCTTCAGACACTTCCATTACAACGCCCACTTCATTCAGCTGGCCCTGTAATTGCGCCAAAAACTTTTCAACCACTTTTGAAATGGTTTCGTAAGACAGGGGCGCAAATTGGATGATGGCATCCAATCGATTTCTAAATTCCGGACTAAAGGTGCGATGTAAGACTTCCATGACATTGCTTTGCTTGTTTTGATCCAAAAATCCGATGGTGTTTTTGCCCCCTTCAAAGGCGCCGGCATTGGTGGTTAAAATCAGGATGGTATTGCGAAAATCCACTTTCCGTCCGCTATTGTCCGTCAAAAATCCATTGTCCATGACTTGAAGAAGCACATTAAACAAGTCTGGATGGGCTTTTTCAATTTCATCCAGCAGCACCACTGAGTAGGGGTTTTTTAAAATGGCCTCGGTCAAGAGCCCGCCTTGTTGATAGCCGACATAGCCTGGAGGGGCGCCAATTAAACGCGCAACGCTGTGGGCTTCCATATATTCAGACATGTCAAAACGAGCGAGTTTGATGGAGAGTAAGTTGGCCAACTGTTGCGACACTTCTGTTTTTCCAACCCCAGTGGGGCCAGCCATGAGAAAGCATCCCCAAGGTTTATTGAGATCACGCAAGCCCGCGCGAGCCAATTTGATGGTGGCCGTCAAGGCATCAATGGCTTCATCCTGTCCAAACACCAGCATTTTTAAGTTGTGGTCTAAAGCACGCAAGGTCTCTTTATCAGAGAGAGAAATACTTTTAGCGGGAATATGTGCCAGCATGGCCAGGACATTTTCAATCTCTAAAGTGCCGACTTCTTTGGGGCGGCGTTCTTCAGGAATTAATTTTACATAGGCTCCCGCTTCGTCCAGAAGATCAATGGCTTTGTCAGGCAGGAAGCGATCAGTCATGTAACGGGCTGAGAGTTCAGAGGCTGCTTTCAGGGCGGCATTGGAGTAAAGAATACGGTGGTGCTTTTCAAACAGTGGTTTCAAGCCTTTCAAAATTTCATAAGTCTCTTCAACCGTGGGTTCGCGCACATTCACTTTTTGAAAGCGACGGGCCAGGGCGGCTTCTTTTTCGAAAATTTGACGATATTCTTTATGAGTGGTGGCGCCAATACATTTTATTTCACCACGAGAGAGCATGGGTTTCATCATTTCAGCTGCATCGGACGCGCTGTTCGATGAGCCTCCTGCACCTAAGAGCATGTGAATTTCATCAATAAAGAGCACCACATGAGGTTTCTTTTTTAATTCCTTCATCAGGGTTTTCATGCGTTGTTCAAAGTCGCCACGATACCGGGTTCCCGCCAGCATACCAGCCAGATCGAGAGAGAAAATTTCAAAATTTTGAAGTTCAACAGGCACTTTTTTTGTATTGATGCGTTGAGCTAGGCCTTCCACAAGAGCGGTCTTTCCAACGCCAGGCTCACCCACTAAAATGGGATTGTTTTTGCTGCGTCGTGCCAGAATTTGCACCATGCGATCAATTTCCTCTTCACGCCCAATAAAGATATCGCCGCGCTTCCTTACTTTGTCATTCAAACTTTCCGCAAAGGCAGTGAGCGGTGTTTTTCCGAGTGGGACACCTACTTGTTCTAGATCAAGCATTTCAAAATCATCTTTTTCAGGAAGAGCCATGTAGTTTTTGTCGGGATCATCCGGTAGGGTCGAATTGTTTTTGGTGATGCCATGGGCAATGTAATTGACGAGATCCAGGCGGGTCATTTTCTGTTGATGCAGCAGATGTAAAGCTTGACTGTCCTGTTCGCTAAAAAGGGCTACCAAAAGATGGACGCCTGTTACAATATTCTTCCCCACGGACTGCACTTGAAAAACAGCTCGTTGTAAAACGCGTTGCAGCGCCATGGTGGGCTGGGTATCTTTGCTGGAGTCGTTGAACAAAGTAGAGGTTGCCTTCAAAAACTTCATGAGTTCGTCACGCAATAGCGCAAGATTAATGGCGCAGGAACACAGAGCGTCGCGAGCAGGGGGGTTATTCAGTAAGGCCAAGAGAAGGTGTTCAACGGTCAAATATTCGTGCTGATGTTCCCGGGCAAAATGAAATGCGTCATTCAGTGCTTTCTCAGAAGCGGGATCCAACATGGATCCTGAACTATCCGGTTTTTTTTTTTTTTTTTCATTGCTCATCGTGCCACCTCAAAAAGACATTGCAGGGGGTGGTCCGCCTGATGGGCGCGTGATAGCACCTGTGACACCTTCATTTCAGCAATTTCGCGGGTATAGACGCCACAAATAGCCTCTCCAATGGTTCTGATCTCAATCATGACCTGTTGTGCGCGGGCTTCTTCCATATTAAAAAGATCCTCCAAGATTTTCTTCAGGAAATCAGGGGGGGTAAAGTCATCATGCAACATCCTGACCTGATACATTTTGGGAGGCGCGAGTTCAGTCTCTGCCTCAAATTCAGTTTGTGTTCCTAAGTGTTTAATGTGGGTGATGACTTCAGTTTTCAATGCATGTCCTTGTTACAATTGCCAATAGTGATGCAGAATTCGAATCTCAACCGTGGGCTCAGCCTTGAGGCAAGTCTTCGTTAAAATGGGGAAAGTAAAATCCTGAAGTATTTTAAAAGCCGCATCGCCAATCTCTTTCAGCATTTCCGGTGGTCGAGGCAGCAAAGCAATTTCCAGAGTCAGCAAAGCGCGATCGGCATCGCCTTCAGCTAAATGCGTCATGGACGCCACTTCCAGTCGGCTTTTGCATTTTTCCAATTTTGAGTACTTGGCCAAAAGCGTATGGAGCGCTTCAAACAGCGGCGTCCAGTGTTGACTAGCCAGGCTGGGGCTGATTCTCACAATACAGTACGGCATCGTTATTTTCCTTCTAAATACAGTCGAATCGTTGACATGTCTTGTTCATGTGGCCAGGTCACTGTGCCATGACCTAATGTTACTCTTTGAAAATATTTTTGGTCTTTCAATTCCCGAAAAATGCCTTTATCTAAATAAGGTTTCATGTCAAAAAATCGTGACTCACCATTAGAAAACTCTAAATTTAACATCTGGTTTTGGAGTGGTTTGACTGCAGTTACCTCTAGATATTCTAAATCAATATTCATATCGTTACCTCTACTTTAAAGGGTCAATTTTGAAAATTTCCTCACCAACGACGGCGAGGTCCCAGTCAGCAAGCAATTCATCTCGATGAATTTCAATCCAGGCCTGGACGAGCTTGACCTGTTTTGGAGGCAATTTCCCAGCCAGTAGGACTCCATCAGCCACGGAAAAAGCCGCTTTGTCTCCCTGATATTTTACATGAATATGGGGCATATTGTGTTGTTTATTATCAAAAAACAACATAGTGATGACGATCCCGTAAAACATTGAAATAACTGGCATCAAATGGCTCCGTTATACATAATCTTTTGGCAAAGTATGTCCATGAAACTCACTCAAAGGTTCATCATGCAGTGGCGCATGGACTTCAAAATGGGAGGAGGGTTGCAATGCTGATTGCTTGTTGGAATCTAAATTCAAATCGACCGAGGACTTCAAAATGTGGTCATTCAGCTGATCTGTATTTTCTTGAATATGATTCATTAGGGCTGCGCTTTGATTGATGTGTTCCTTTACTTTGAGCTGATAATGCTTAAAGTTGCTTTGCACAGCAGACAGCTCGTCTGCCATTTTCTTTTCCTGGTGTGACATTCTGAAAAAGAAGTGATACACCGCAAACCCACCGATCAACCCGATCACAAACGTAAACAGCGCTAGCATCTCCAGATTCCTACAGTTCATTCATTGAATGTGCATTATAGGGATAGGGTGTGCTGTGTTGCAAGAAGTGTTACTTGAGCCTGGTCCAGCATTTCAACCAGTTTGATGAGGGGCAAGCCGACCACACTGTTGGGGTCATCAGCAATCATTTTGTCGATCAGGATGACACCCAGGCCTTCAACTTTGATGCTGCCAGCGCAGCTGTAAGGCTGGTCGCGGAGGAGGTAGGCTTCAATGAGTTCATCGCTCAAAGATTTGAAATGGACTTCGGTGGTGACGACGTCTTTTTGCAATGTATTGGTTTTGGAATTCAAGAGCACCAAGCCGGTGTGAAAGAAAATGACCTTGCCTGAGGAAGCTTGAAGTTGACGCACGGCTTCGGCATGAGATTCGGGTTTGCTCATGATCTTTCCATTCAAAATGCAGACAGAGTCTGAGCCGATGATGAGGGCCTCTGGGTTTGTGAGGGCAACTTTACGCGCTTTGGCTTCAGCCAGGCGCAAAACATGGGCATGGGGGGCTTCCCCTGGAAGAACAGACTCGTCAATATCCGGGGCAATGGCTTCATAAGGCAAGCCCAGTTTGTTCAAAATCATCTTGCGGGAAGGGGATGAGGAGGCGAGGATTAGTTTCATGGTCAATGCAATCCCAAATGTAGTGCCAAAGCATGTTCCAGTTTTTGTAGCAGAGGGTGCGATACTGACCCCTGTTTTCGATCATTAATGCGTAATGTTGAAATGGCTCGCACTTGATGACACTGGGCTTTGCTGTCTTTGGAGAGGCCGGTCTGTTCTTTTGGTAAAAGCACTTCAAAAGGGAAGGTTTTATCCAATTTTTGAGAAGTGAGCGGAATGACAGTAATGACGTTGGATCGGGCATTGCAAGCATCATTGCTGATGACAAGCACCGGGCGTTTTTTGGCAATTGCAGACCCTATGACAGGATCCAATCCAGCAAAATAAATATCACCACGTCTCATCATCAAGCCCATCTCCAGCAGTGACATCCCAGTGTTTTATGTCCTCATTATTGAGTGACTCTTCTTTATAACAAGCTTCAAGATACACTTTTTCAAGCAGCTTCAGGCCCTGAGCAACAACTTCCGACTTGCTTTTGGCGTGGCTGGCAATTTGATATTCATTCATAAAGTGATAGAGATATCCTGGAATGGTGAGGGAAATTTTTTGTGCGTGTGAGTTCATGTTCTTACAAGATAGAGTTAAAAGGTAGGATAAAGTATGCGTATTGTTTTAGGCGATGTCAAGTGGGCTCTTTAGAAGGGGTTCATCAGTTCAAGCCCACACTCTGCAAAATCACGCGCATCACGAGTGGCCAGATGCATTTTTTGGGCATAAGCAATGGCAGCGGTTTGGCCATTATACCCCTTTAGGTTGAATGGGGTGTTACACCTGAGTTGTACGCTGCTTTTTTCTCTTCTGTAATCCTGTGGAGACTGCGTCCAACAGCCCCAGCAGGAGCAATTCCAGTGCTAGCAGGCTTGTCAGCAGCAGCACTTGGTGTTTCAGGGCGTGGAGCATCTATCTGAGGAGGAGGCGGGGCTTTTATTTTTTCATGTTGTTTTGCTTCAGGTGCTGCTGCCGCTGCAGTGGGAGCAGCACCAGGTAATTTTTCATGTACATTTTCAGCAGTGATCTTTCCATTTTCTATTTTAGCAATGACGGCCGTAATTGCACTTGGTTTTTTGCCCTTGAACACTTCTGCAGGAAGATCAATCCCCTTTTCTTTTGCAGCTGAAACTGCTTGTTGAATAAGCTTAGCTCGTTGTGCTCTTACAGTTTGCATTGCAATCAATGCAGCAGCATGTTCCGCCGCTTTGTACGCTATAGTTTGGATTTCATGATTCTTTGATATTGCCGTGACGGCAGCGCGTCTTATTTCTTGAGCGTTAGATTTTTCAGCCTCACTCTGCAGAGCAGGTGCTTGAGGCCCTTGAGGTAGTGTCGTTTCAGCAGCGGCATTTCTGACTACTTCTAAAGTCTTCTCTTTGATCGCTTTAAATTCTTTGAGGCTGTTGACTCCAGCTTCTTTTAGTTGAGTCATTAGGTTAGAAGCATTGTCATGCATTTGTGTGTCTACATGAGTGAGAATAGCCTTCATTTCATCTTTTTCTGCTGCTGTTCTCTCTCCTTCAGGTTTATTAAATTTGCCTACAAAATTCTGCATGGCTTCTTCGTACTGCTTGAGTGCCGGTGATCTTGTATCCTCTCTTTTTTCTGACACCGCAGCAGTCCCTGTGGTCGAGTCAAGCGCTTGAACAGCCATGAGAGCCGCCAATGCTTCAGCGCCTTTCTGTGCAATGGCTGTCAATGCTTTTTGTGTATGGTCTTGAATGGCTTTGACCGCATCTTCAGTTTGTTGTGCTGCTTTTTCATTGATGTGTTTAATAAATTTTTCGACATTTTCATCCACTGCTTTCAGCAAAATATCGTCAAGTTCTCGACGAAATGCCTCAGGGCTTCCTGCTGAGTCAAGCATGGCAATCAATGTAGGAGGATCAAAATGACTCAGTATTGACCGTAATTCTGGAAATTGTTGTTCAAGCGTAAGCAATCTTTGTTCAGGGGAAAGCATCTTTAGTCTCCAGGTTGAATGTAAAAAAACATGGAAATTATAATTATTGACTTTGCAGAAGTCAATGAAAATCACTCGTTCAACCAGCGACATCTATTTCCGTTACCTTTCCGCAATAGGGCTGTCAACATGGCGCTATTTCTCCGGTTTTGTTAAAGTCTGATTCGTTTAAATGAGGAGAACATATATGTTAAAAAAATGGCAAAACCAAGAAGATTTTATTTCTCGCCACATCGGCCCCAATGCGGAAGAAACCGCGGTCATGTTGGAATGTTTGAGCGTCCCCAATATAGACGCCTTTTTGAAAAAAGTGATCCCCTCCCAAATTGTGTCGACAACGCCTTTTGATCTGGATGCTTCCATGGACGAACACGCTGCCATGGCGAAATTGGCAGGCATGCTCTCAGCCAATCAATTGAAAAAAAGCCGCATTGGCATGGGGTATCACGAAACCCTGACGCCTTCAGTGCTCTTGCGCAATGTCTTTCAAAATCCGGGATGGTATACAGCGTACACGCCCTATCAAGCAGAGATTTCCCAGGGGCGGCTGGAAGTCTTGTTGAACTATCAGCACATGGTGATGGATTTGACTGGTTTTGATTTGGCCAATGCCTCGCTTTTGGATGAGGCCACTGCTGCTGCTGAAGCGATGAGTATGGCCAAGCGTGTCACAGGGTGTGAACGTAAAACCTTTTTTGTGGATAAACACCTTCTGCCTCAGAGCATCGAAGTCATCCAAACCCGGGCAAAGTATTTCGGCTTTGATATTGAGGTGGGCCCAGCGGAAACAGCCGTATCCGGCGATTATTTTGGAGCGATTTTCCAATATCCCGATGTGACGGGTGCAGTGATCGACTTGAAGGCGTTGTTTGCAAATTTAAAAACCAAAAACACCATCGTCATCACCGCCACGGACTTGCTTCATCTTGTCTTGTTTGAATCCCCGGCCACATTGGGTGCAGACATTGCCTTGGGCAACTCTCAGCGATTTGGCGTTCCCATGGGGTTTGGCGGCCCGCATGCTGCTTTTTTTGCGACAAAGGATGAGTACAAGCGCAATGTGCCAGGGCGGATTATTGGGGTGTCCAAAGATGTGCGTGGCAAGCTGGCCCTGCGAATGGCCTTGCAAACGCGGGAACAACACATTCGTCGTGAAAAAGCCAATTCCAATATCTGCACCTCCCAAGTGTTGCTTGCCAATATGGCGGCCTTGTACGCGATGGTTCACGGCGCTGGGGGGCTGAAAAATATCGCTTCCCGTGTGCACTATTATGCCAATCTCTTGCAAGTCGCGCTCTTGGATGCTGGCGTCAAAGTGCTGGATCAGCCTCTATTCGACACGGTTGCGCTTTTATCCCCTCTCCCCGCCGTGGGAGAGGGCAGGGTGAGGGGGAGCTACAACTTCGGCCACATCGGCGATAAAACTCTCATCAGCTTTGCTGAAACCTCCACTCCCGATGAAGTTGTCGAACTGTATGCACTGTTCACTGGCAAACAAAAATCTTTCGTTGAGCTCGAAGCCCTGTATCCAGTCGCTGAACATTTAAAAGCATATGCTTCGTTCTACCGCACAGACGCCATTCTGACCCATCCTCATTTTAAAAATTATCGCACTGAAACCCAAATGATGCGTTATTTAAAGTCCCTTGAAAACAAAGACCTCTCTTTGACCCAAAGCATGATTCCTTTGGGTTCCTGCACTATGAAATTGAATGCAGCGGCTGAGCTCTTGCCCGTCTCTTGGCCGATGTTAGCCAATATGCACCCTTTTGCGCCCAAAGACCAAAGCATGGGGTGTTTGGCGATGATTGAAGATCTCATGCGCCAATTGAAAGTGCTCACCGGTTTTGATGCCATTTCCATGCAACCCAATTCCGGTGCTCAGGGGGAATATTCAGGGTTGCTTGCCATTCGTCGGTATCAAGCATCGATAGGGGAGGGGCATCGGATTATTTGTTTAATCCCAAAATCGGCCCATGGCACCAACCCTGCAACTGCCCAGATGATGGGGCTCACTGTGGTGGTGGTCGATTGTGATGAGCAAGGCAATGTCAGTCTTGAAGATCTTCGCGCCAAAGCACAGGCGCATTCAAGCCATCTTTCAGCATTGATGATCACCTATCCTTCGACGCACGGTGTTTTTGAAACCGCGATTCGCGACATCACTGCCATCATTCATAAACACGGTGGGCAAGTCTATATGGATGGCGCCAATTTCAATGCCTTGGTCGGTTATGTCAAACCTGCAGAATTGGGCGCTGATGTCATGCATATGAACTTGCATAAAACCTTCGCTATTCCTCACGGCGGCGGGGGACCCGGCATGGGGCCGATTGGCGTCGCTGCGCACTTGATGGCGTTTTTGCCTGGGCACGAAGGTCGCGTTTCCGCGGCCCCCTATGGCAGCGCATCGATTTTGGCCATTTCTTGGATGTACATCACCATGCTGGGCCATGCTGGCATGAAAGCAGCCACTGCCTACGCCTTATTAAACGCCAATTACATCGCACAACAATTGGGAGGCCACTTCCCCGTTTTGTATAAGGCTGAGAATGGCACCGTCGCTCACGAATGTATTTTCGATTTGCGTCCCTTAAAAGCAGAAACCGGCATCACCGAAGTCGACATTGCCAAGCGCTTGATGGACTACGGATTTCACGCGCCGACCATGTCTTTTCCCGTTGTGGGCACCCTGATGGTCGAACCCACTGAAAGCGAAGACAAAGCTGAGCTCGATCGCTTCATTGACGCCATGATCGCCATTCATGGCGAAGTGTCTAAGGTCAAATCCGGCGAATGGGACCCCGTCAACAACCCTCTCAAAAATGCCCCCCACACTGAAGCGGATGTCCGTGATTGGAACAAACCTTATTCCATTGAAGTGGGGTGTTACCCCAGTCCTCACACCAAAGTCCAAAAATACTGGCCCTCGGTCAATCGGATTGATGATGTCTTTGGGGATCGGATGTTGGTGTGCTCTTGTCCGCCTCTTTAAAACAAGTGGATTTATATTTTAAATTTGGATAAGATGCCACGTCATTTTAATTAACAGGAGAATACAATGCGTCAGAAAATTTTAGCTTTATCCATCGCTGGAGTTTTGGGAAGCGCGGGCATTGCATCGGCAGATCCCATTATGATGGGATATTATGAGAACTGGGATTATTATGCGACGCCCAGCTATTCTTTTGATGGTGCAACAGCAGGGCAAAATTTAGATTTAGAAGGCAAGCTGGGTGCGGTGAATGCGATTGCCTATGCATTTTTAGAAGTGGGCAGCACAGGCTCGGTTTATTTGAGTGATCCTTGGAGTGATCTCGCCAATGTCTCTGCAGACATTGCTTTTTGCTCAAGCAACCCCTCCATTTGCAGCGCTACGGGTGCAGTGGTTCCTGGATCCTCCATGAATGGTGGCAATTTCGATGCTTTTTCTAAGGCCAATGTCCAGACGAAATTAATCTCAATTGGCGGTGCAGGTCATGAGCAAAGTTGGCTTAATGCAATGGCAAATCCTGCTGTGTTTGTGGCTTCAATTCAGGCAATTATGAAGCAATATCCGGGCATTAATGGCGTGGACATTGATTATGAACCACAAGGCGGCATTCCAACTGAACAGGCTGCTTCATTTATTAGTTTGGTGACTCAGTTAAGACAAGGATTGCCTAGTGGAGCCATCATTACCATGGCTTACTTAATCAATCCTGATTCAATTGCTAATTTTGGTCGCAGCAATTGGCAAGCCTTGGCAAAAGAAGTCAATTATTTTGGCTTGATGGGCTATGATATGCATGGTGAATTTGATACGCCTCCAATCACTGATTTGCAATCAGCCCTTTACGATGCAGGAGTCTCGCCCACTCCGTATAGCGATGATCTTGCAGTTCAAGCATTTAACAAAATGGGCCTCTCAGACAGTCAATTGATCTTAGGCTTTCCCAGTTATGGGCGTGCTGTCGGTCAAGTTTCAGGGGCTGGCTTGAAGGCTGGGTTTAAGGCTTCATATCAAGGTGATCTTGATAATCCAACATGCTCTACGGTTCTTGGCAGCTCAAATGTTTGTTCAGGGATGATGACTTATAACTCCATTTTAGCAACATCGGGTTTGATCTCAACAGTGGTCAATGTTGATGGACAAGCCTCAGGAGTGTATGGCAATTTTGGCAATAACTTTGTTTCTTATGACGATCCACAAACCCTCCAATATAAGAGTGCTTATGTGATGAATGCTTCACATCCTTTGGCAGGAATGATGGTATGGGCTTTGCGTTTTGATGCCCCCATCACAAGTAACAATTCGCTGCTTGCCGCTGCAGACACAGGAATGGGAATCACGCCTCATCCATATGTGCCGCCCGTTATTGGAACCCAATTGCAATTAACAAATACCGGCTCTGCTGGCAGTGCAGGTTTGGTGGTTTCTCTTTCTACTTCAATAGGTGGGCCTGCTTATATTTTTCCAGCAGTTGCAGGGGGTTCCAACATCAGCTGGTGTTCAAAAGCATCAGCCAGTCAGTCCTGTCAGGACAGTTGGAACTTGGATCAGCTGGCTGGAAAAACAGTAGTGTATGTGTATGTCAGCCCTCCAGGCGGCACTCCTGTTCAGTGCAGCGGAACACTTGATTTAACAAAATCTTACAATCAAGTCATGTCCTACGCTGGATCAAACTGTCAGCTCAATTAAAGGATTCTCATCGTTGTCATTGACGCAAACGACACATGTAGTGTTGCATCTTCTCAAAAATGAATATACAATGAATATTCATTTTTGAGAAGGATTGATGATGACAGTGCTCACTTTAAATAAATGGGGGCACTCTTACGGAGTGCGCATTCCCAAAGCATTCTTGAAACAAATGCACCTTGAAGAGGGCGATCAGTTTGAGATGGAGTCTGATCCTGCTGCAAAACGTCTCATTCTCAATTTGATGCCTCGACGGAAAGGATGGTTGGAGGCGTTTAATCAAGTGAATGCATCGTTGCTCACAAAAGAAGAGCCCATTATGGACTTTCCTAATCAATTCGATGAGGAGGAATGGACATGGTAGTGTCTCGATTTGATGTCATATGGGTCGCACTGGACCCTGCAGTGGGGATGGAAATTCAAAAAACACGGCCTTGCGTGGTCATTTCCCCTGATGAAATGAACCATGCACGGCTGGGAATGGTGATTGTAGCGCCATTGACCTCAGTCTTGCGTTCTTTTCCAACGCGTGTTCGAGTGGAGTGTGAAGGAAAAGCAGGGGATGTCGCCCTTGACCAAATTCGGGCGATAGATCGCTCACGCATTTTGAGCAAAATGACCAGCCTGGATGTGGAATCGGGATACACCATTTTGCAGGTTCTGCAGGAAATGTTTGCTTAACCCCAGGGATGCAGGGAATTCTTGCGGCCATCGCTTGTTTGCATTTGTTTGAGATTGTTATACAGGGTAATAAGGGATAAAGAATGAAACTCTCTGACTTTGACTATGAACTGCCTCTCGATCGGATTGCGCAGTATCCTTTAAATAAGCGTTCTGGCAGTCGCTTGATGGTGATTGATCAAGACAAAGGGACGATTGCGCATCAGCATTTTTATGACTTACCACAGTTTTTGGAAGCGGGAGATCTCCTGGTGTTTAATGACAGCCGAGTGATTCCGGCGCGACTTTTTGGGCGGAAGCCCACAGGTGGAAAAGTGGAGATCTTGATTGAGCGGATTCTGGGGGAGCGTGAAGTTTTGGCACATGTGAAGGCCAGTCACTTGAAAGTAGGGGCTGAGATTTATTTGCAATTGGATCCTGATGAATGCGTTGCATTATCAGGACGACAAGATGGAGAACATAAATTTACAGTGACAGCGCATGAACATCTGTATCATTTGGCGTTGACCAGTCCATTTTCTTTGCCAGAAATTTTGGCCCAATATGGCCACATCCCTTTACCTCCTTACATTGTACGGGCCGATGAACACTCCGACCAGGAGCGATATCAAACGGTCTATGCCAAAGAAGAAGGCTCAGTCGCTGCGCCCACAGCAGGCTTGCACTTCGATCCTGAATTGCTGGCTGCTTTGCACAACAAGGGCATCCAGTTTGCCTATGTCACCCTCCATGTTGGCGCGGGAACGTTTCAGCCCGTCAAGACCGAAAACATTCTGGACCACACCATGCATGGTGAAATCATCTCTATTCCACACGCCACAATGGATCGTATTGTCGCCACAAAAAAAGCCGGGAAGCGCGTCATAACCGTGGGCACCACCGCAACGCGCACTTTGGAGTCTGCAGCCGCGATGCCACTTCCTTTCGCTAGAGAAAAGGCGAGCGAAGCTTGGTCTACAGAAACAAAACTCTTTATTGTTCCAGGATTCCATTTCAAGGTGACCGATGCCATGATCACCAATTTTCATCTGCCCAAGTCCTCTTTACTGATGCTGGTTGCCGCCTTTATGGGTTATGATTTGATGAAAGAAGCGTATGCCTTGGCGGTGAAGGATCATTATCGCTTTTTCAGCTTTGGCGATGCGATGTTGATTGTCTAATGTACCAATGCGTCCAAACTGCTGGTCACACCAGTTGAAATGGCACCAGCCTCAGTATTAATGAGTGCACTTTGCGTTGAATTGATTGCCGCCTGATTGCCTGTATTTGTTGCTACATGATTGGCCGTCAAGGCACCCGCCAAAGCCCCAATGATTGCCGTTCCGCTTGCTGGTCCGCCGTTGACTTGGGTGAGAGTGTTGGGCGCGTAGGATGAGGAATAAGTGTAAATGGTTGCGAAAGCTTGCAAGCCAAAGAAGTTGAGCGTTAAGCAAATACAAAGTTGAGTCACCAACTTGTCTTTTCGATCAATAAAAGCAGGCATTGCAATAATCCATGATTGAAGACGCATCACATTGTATCGAAGCAGGTGTTGGCGAGCAAGTCACAGGCAGCACGTTGGCCGATGGCGATGGCATCGTGGGGAGGACCCATTTGCAGCGTATCCGCTTTATAGCGGCCATCTACACTCCAAATGGTTCCTTTTCAGCTGAGCACTTCATTGTCAATGTAAGCATAACTGCCAACAGGGGAGGTGCAACTGGCACCCAAGTGCTGGTTCATGGCGCGTTCAGCAGTCATGCAGGCAAAAGTGCTGGGGTCGTTTAAAAAGGCGAGGAGGGTTTTTAAGTCTTCCCTGATGTGTAAACACTCCAGTGCAATGATGCCTTGGCCGACAGATGGGGTGCAAAAATCGATAGACAGGCGTTCAGTGATGTGCGATTCAAGATGGAGGCGAGAGAGGCCAGCTTCAGCCAAAATCAAGGCGTCACACTCTCCGGCAGCGAGTTTTTTCAAACGGGTGTCGACGTTGCCACGCATGGGAACCATGATGAGATCAGGGCGATGATGTAAAAGAGCCGCCGCGCGACGAGCGCTACTGGTTCCGATTTTTGCACCTTCTGGCAACTCCTTGAAAGAGGTATATTTTTCGCTGACAAAGACATCATGTGGGGAATGGCGGGGCAAAACCGCAGCGATGCAAAATTCGGGATCGAGGACAGGGGGGACGTCTTTTAATGAATGAACGGCAATGTCAGCCTCATGGGCCAGCAGCGCTTCTTCCAGGCGTTTGATAAAAAGGCCTTTGCCCCCGATGTCAGCCAGGGATTTATTTTGAATTTGGTCACCGGTCGTGACGAGCTCAAGTAATTGGATAGTGTGGCCTGATCCCTCAAGCAAGCGTTTCACTTCATGCGTCTGAACCAAGGCGAGTAGGCTTTTTCGCGTTGCAAGCCGAATCATAGGCGAATCGGCATAATCACGTAGACTGCTCGATTGTCTTCCGGGTCATGCAAGACAATACTGCTCACAGTATTGGCAAAAGTGATTTTGATATTTTCGCAGGCGAGGACATTGATGACATCCATGAGGTAGGTGATATTAAAGCCGATATCCACTTCCTGGCCCACATAGGCGACTTCAAATTCGTCTTCTGCTTCTTCTTGCTCAGGGTTGTTGGCCGAGAGTTTTAAAAGATTGTTGTCGATGTGAATCCGGACGCCTTTGTATTTTTCATTGGACAAAATGGAAGTGCGTTGCAGAGACTGTTTCAACACTTCGCGTGGGGCAATCAGGATGTTTTTGCCCGTGGCGGGGATGACACGGTTGTAGTCGGGGTAGCGCCCATCAATCAATTTGGAGGTGATGACCATGTCTTTCAAGGCAAAACGAATAAAGTGAGTGCCCAAAATGAGGGTGATGGGTTCGTCGCTTTGACCCAAAATACGTTGCAATTCCATGATGGTTTTGCGGGGGATAATCACCTGATGGACACCTGGATGGCCTTGAATGACATCGCTTGCGAGAGCAAGACGATGGCCATCCGTGGCCACAGTGCGAATCATTTTTTCACTGATTTCAAGCAGTAAGCCATTTAAGAAATACCGTACATCCTGCTGGGCCATGGCAAAGCAGGTTTTTTTAATAAGCTCGCCTAAGACTTTTTCGGACACCTGGACAATGGTTTCACCCAATTGGCTGTGCATCATGGGGAAGTCTTTGCCAGACAAACCCGCCAGGTTAAAGCGGCTTTTGCCTGATTTAACCAAGATCTTTTCAGGAGTGTCCGCGGTGATTTCAACCATGGCATTGTCTGGGAGGGTTTTGAAAATATCAAACAATTTTTTGGCGGGAACCGTGAGCAGGCCGGGTTCTGCGGGAAACTCCAGGGGCACTTTCGCAATCAATTCAATTTCAGTGTCCGTCGCGGTCAGTTCAAGCGATTTTTCTTCAATTTTTAAAAGAAAGTTGGACAAAATGGGCTGGGCCTGCTTTTTTTCTACAACACTGATAATGGCTTGCAAGGGTCTTAAGAGGGTGTCGCGTGCAATGGTAAACTTCATATTGTCATCCTTTTTTCTATTCTATGTCGATAAAATTCGTAGTAAATTTTTATAGTCCTCAGCCAAGCTTAAATTGGATTCACGCAGTTTTGCAATTGTGCGACAGGCGTGAAGCACCGTTGTGTGATCGCGTCCACCAAAGGCAAAACCAATTTCAGGCAAGCTGTGATTGGTGAGTTCCTTGGCCAAACTCATTGCCATTTGCCGGGGGCGCGCTAAAGAGCGAGTGCGTTTTGCAGAGAGCAAGTCGGACAATTTCATTTTGAAATATTCTGCCACAGTTTTTTGAATATTGTCGAGGGTGATCAGCTTGTCTTGCAAAGAGAGCAAATCTCGGAGGGCATGTCGCACAAAGTCAATGGTGATGAGCTGTCCCGTGAATTGAGCGTTCGCAATGACCCGTTTTAAAGCGCCTTCCAGTTCTCGCACATTCGAGCGAATTTTTTTTGCGATAAAAAAAGCGACTTCGTGCTGCAGCTCCACACCGGCCTCAGCGGCTTTGTTGATCAAAATGGCCACTCGCGTTTCCAATTCTGGTGGGTCGATGGCAACGGTAAGGCCCCATCCAAAACGCGACTTCAGCCTTTCTTCCAGTCCACTGATTTCTTTGGGGTAGCGATCACAGGTCATGACAATTTGTTGATGGCCCTCAAGCAAGGCATTAAAAGTGTGAAAAAACTCTTCTTGGGTCCGGTCTTTGCCGGCAAAAAATTGGATGTCATCGATGAGGAGGGCATCCAAGCCGCGATAATATTCTTTAAATTCATTAATGGCATTGCTTTGGAGGGCTTTGACCATGTCCGCGACAAAGCGTTCAGAGTGCAAATACAAGACTTTTGCCTTCTTTTTATTCTGACAAATCAAATTGCCGATGGCATGCATCAGGTGGGTTTTTCCCAGCCCGACACCCCCATACAAAAACAGAGGGTTATAGCCTTTTCCAGGATTGTCCGCCACTTGGAGGGCTGCTGCTTTCGCCAATTGATTTGATTTGCCCTCTACAAAATTGTCAAAGGTAAATCGCAAGTTCAGCCCATTGTCTTTCATCGCCTTGGCCAGCCCCGATCCGCTGGCTTGTGTCTTGCTTTGACTGGTCGCAGCAGTAGGCACCGGTTGACTGCCAATTTTCATCAAAACCGATTTGCTGGCCAGCCCATCAATGGTTTCCTCGATCCGATGGAGATAGTTGTCCTTCACCCAATCCAAAACAAAGCGGTTCGGTGCAAAGAGAATAACAGTGTCGGGATCCTCAGAAGAATGCAAAGGCAAAAGCCAGGTCGCAAAATCCGTCGGGGGCACTTCATTCTGCAGAATGTCTAAACATTTCCGCCAAGTTGGCATAGTGATTCAGGTTTTTAAAACAAGGAGGGCATTCTAGCAAACTCTCTTAGAATCGCGAATGGGGAGATCGCTTTAACGCGTCGGTGGTTTTTTTTAGCAGCTTGCTATGCTAGCATGAGCCACTTCAAAAAATCATTTGTGTGATGGAACACTTACAAGACTGGAACGCGCTGCCCTTTCAAAAAAAATGCCACGCCTGGTGTGTTGTGCTTTTGGCCTCTTTTTTCTTTTTCTATGAGTTCATTC
>CAYGFJ010000008.1:17124-19097 GCA_964349115.1 uncultured Francisellaceae bacterium | reverse complement strand
TCGCAAAGTCTGGGCTTTTTGTGGCGATGGTGAAATGGACGAGCCCGAATCAACGGGAGGCCTGACCCGAGCAGGGCGTGAAAAGTTGGATAATTTGATTTTCGTCGTCAATTGTAATTTACAACGCTTGGATGGCTTGGTGGATGGCAATGGCAAAATTATTCAGGAATTGGAATCCACCTTCCGAGGCTGCGGCTGGAATGTCATTAAAGTCATCTGGGGTTCAAACTGGGAGCCCTTATTTGCCAAAGATGAAAAAGGATTGTTGCAAGCGCGTTTGATGGCAGCCTGTGACGGCGATTTTCAGACTTATCAAGCCCGGGGTGCCACATACATGCGTGAACATCTGTTTAACACGCCAGAATTACAAGCATTGATTGCAGACATGAATGATGAGCAATTGCATGCACTGCAACGGGGGGGGCATGACCCCGTCAAGATCTATGCGGCTTACAAAGCTGCGGTCGAACACACCGGCTCACCCACCGTCATTTTGGCCAAAACCATCAAAGGCTTTGGCATGGGCGCAGGGGGCGAATCTCGCAATGTGGCACACAATCAAAAAAAATTGTCGGTAGACGAATTAAAAGGCCTGCGCGATCAATTCAAAGTGCCCGTCAGCGACCAAGAAGTGGAAGAATATAAGCGCCATAAACCCAAAGAGACAGCGCCTGAAATGCTGTATCTCCACGAACGACGCAAAGCTTTGGGTGGGTACTTGCCAGAGCGCCATGAAAACAATATTCCGCTCACGATCCCACATTACACCGAATTTGCCGCGCGTTTGTTGCAAGGCACCCAAGAAGGCCGCGAAATGTCGACAACCACTGCTTATGTCCAAATGCTGACGGCCTTTTGCAAAGACCCCAACATTGGCAAGTACGTGGTGCCCATCACCCCTGATGAATCGCGTACATTTGGGATGGAAGGCCTCTTTCGTCAGCTGGGCATTTACAATGCACAAGGCCAAAAATATGTGCCTGAAGACCGCGAACAAGTCATGTATTACAGAGAAGCCACCGATGGCCAAATTCTGCAAGAAGGCCTCAACGAAGGCGGCGCTTTTTGCGCCTGGGTGGCTGCGGCAACCAGTTACAGTGTCCACCATCTGCCCATGATTCCTTTTTACATCTACTACTCCATGTTCGGCTTCCAACGCATTGGCGATTTGGCTTGGATGGCCGGCGACATGCGTGCCAAAGGATTTTTGCTGGGCGCCACTGCTGGACGCACCACTTTAAATGGCGAAGGCCTGCAACACGAAGATGGCCACTCGCATATTCAAGCGGGCCTGATCCCCAATTGCAAAAGCTATGACCCCACTTATTCCTATGAATTGGCCGTCTTGCTTTGGCACGGCATGACTCGGATGTATGCCGAGGGTCACGACGAGTACTACTACATCACCATGATGAACGAAAACTACGCCCACCCCGCCATGCCTGAAGGCGCCGAAGCGGGCATCATCAAGGGCCTATATCCTCTGCAAAAAGCCAAAAAAGCCGATGCCAAAAAACATGTGTCTTTGATGGGTTCTGGCACCATTCTCCGCGAAGCGGAAGCCGCCGCCACCTTGATTCAAAAAGACTTTGGCATCACCAGCGATATCTGGAGTGCGACAAGTTGCAATGAGCTGTACCGCGATGCCATGGATGCCAAGCGTTTCAATGATTTAAACCCTGATCACACCGCAAAAACCCCTTATGTCAGTGAATGTTTCGCAAAAGGCGTAGGCCCCATCATCGCCGCCACCGATTATGTCAAACTCTATACCGAGCAATTGCGCGAATTCATGCCCCGCCGCTATGTCTGCCTGGGTACCGATGGCTTTGGCCGCAGCGACACCCGCGCCAAATTGCGTGAGCACTTTGAAATTGATGCCTGCCACATCGCCTACTTCGCCGTGAAAGCCCTCTTCGACGATGGAGTTTTGAGTTTGGCTGATGTTAAAAAAGCGCAAGCGCTTTATCACA
>CAYGFJ010000008.1:0-17114 GCA_964349115.1 uncultured Francisellaceae bacterium | reverse complement strand
GTGCGTCCTTTATGGCTATGTAGCTCAGTCGGTTAGAGCGCAGCATTCATAATGCTGATGTCGGTGGTTCGAGTCCACCCATAGCCACCATCAAAATAGGAGTTGGGTTTCATGGTCGTTATTCGTTTATCTCGTCGCGGTGCAAAAGATCGTCCTTTTTATCATGTGGTGGTTGCAGACAGCCGCTTTGCGCGCGATGGCCGCTTTATTGAAAAAGTGGGCTATTTCAACCCAGTGGCCAAGGGCCAAGAAACACGGCTTCATCTCGAAATCGAACGCATTGAAGAGTGGGTGGGCAAAGGCGCACAAGCGTCTGACCGCGTGGCTTCCTTGCTCAAATCTTTGAAAAAGGCGTAATCATATGAACGTTGTGGTCGCCCGTGTGGGCGCTCCACACGGAATTCATGGCGATTTAAAATTGCATCTTTTTTTGGAAGACCCTGCTTCCATTCATAATTTCAAGTCTCTTTTCATCAAATGCCCCCAGGATAAAGCCTTTCAACCACTCCGCGATTTTCACATCAAAGAGAAAGGCATGCACCATACTATTCACTTTGTGGGGATGACTGATCGCGATAAAGCGCGCATCTACACGCACGCTGAGATTGCCGTGCCACGCGCAGATTTGCCCACCCCTGAAGCAGGGCGATTTTACTGGGATGACTTAATTGGACTTTCCGTTTTTGATTTAAACCAACGCCTCTTGGGTACCCTCACATCAATGATGGAGACGGGAGCCAATGATGTCATGGTGCTTCGCACTGAAGCTGGTCAAGAAAAGTTGATCCCCTATGTGCGAGATCACATTGTCAAAAGCGTTGATCTGACGCAGAAAAAAATGATTGTAGATTGGGAGAATTAAATGCGTGTGATGAGCTTTAATGCCAATGGAATCCGCTCTGCAAGCAAAAAAGGTTTTTTTGACTGGTTTTATCAGCAAAATGTCGATGTCCTCTGCATTCAAGAAACCAAAGCCCAGGAGCATCAATTGCAAGACGACTTGTTTTTTCATCCTGATTATCAGCGTTTTTTCTTTGATGCTGAAAAACCAGGTTACAGTGGAGTGGCCATTTATTGCAAAAAAACACCGGATCAGGTGCATAAAGGCTTGGGCTTTGCCGTTGCGGACACTGAAGGGCGGTATATTCAAGCCGATTTTGGGCCCATTTCGGTGGCTTCATTATATCTGCCATCAGGCTCAAGCAGCCCATTGCGTCAAGAAGTCAAAATGGCATTTATGGCCCAATATCAAACCATTCTAGAAAAGCAATTAAAAGAAAAGCGGGCCTATATCATCTGCGGGGACTGGAACATCGTTCACAAACAAATTGACATCAAAAACTGGGCGGGCAATCAAAAAAGCTCAGGCTGCCTGCCCGAAGAGCGCGCCTGGCTGGATCTGTTGTTTGAACAATGGGGCTGGGTCGATGCCTTTCGCGTGCTCAATCATGAAAAAGACCAATACACCTGGTGGTCAGAGCGGATGCGGTCTTGGGATAAAAACGTTGGGTGGCGAATCGATTATCAGGTGGCCAGTCCAACTTTGCGTGATACCATCACAGCGGTGTCGATTTATCGAGGGCAAAAATTTTCAGACCACGCCCCTTTGGTGATTGATTATGAGTTCTAAAGTCAAGCTGGATTATATTGTCCTGATCGCCTTTGTGGGCTTGCTCACGGTGGGCTTGGTCATGGTCACCTCCTCTTCGATGCCGGTCGCTCAACTGACTTATGGCAACAGCTTTTATTTTATCATTCGTCAAACGATTTTCTCAGTCATTGGGATTGTCGTCATGCTGGTGACCCTCACCATCCCCACGCGGTATTGGCAAAATTTGAGTCAAAAATGGCTGATCTTGGGGGTGGGTTTGCTTGTTTTGGTGTTGGTGCCAGGCATTGGCCATGTGGTCAATGGCAGTCGGCGCTGGATCATCTTTGGCCCCATTGCCATTCAAGTCTCAGAAGTCGTGAAGCTCTGCGCAGTCATGTATGTGTCCACTTATCTCTGCCGCCATCAAGAAGGGGTGAAAACCTTGGCCGGCTTGATGAAGCCGCTGTTTGCCTTGGGCATTATGGGCGTCCTCTTATTATTAGAACCTGACTTTGGGGCCACGGTCGTGATTTTTGTAACGGCCTTGGGAATGTTGTTTATGGCGGGCGCACGTTTGCGCTGGTTTTATTTCTTTATGCTTTTGGCTGCTGCCGCTGCAGTGTTGCTGGTGATGTTCTCCCCTTATCGCATGGCGCGGTTTTTAGGATTTTTAAATCCCTGGAATGACCAATTGGGAACGGGTTATCAATTGTCTCAATCGCTGATTGCCTTTGGTCGTGGGGGTATTTTTGGAGTGGGTTTGGGCAACAGTGTTCAAAAATTGTTTTATCTGCCTGAGGCGTACACCGACTTTATTTTTGCCATCATTGCGGAGGAATTGGGGGCCATCGGTGTGGCCTTTGTCCTGTTTTTATTTGGCCTCTTGTTTTGGAGGGGGCTCAGCATTGGTAAACTCGCGCATCAACAGGGACGTCTTTTTGATGCCTATGTCAGTTATGGCCTCACGTTTTGGCTCTCGATGCAGGTGCTGGTCAACACCGGTGTGAATATTGGCTTACTGCCCACTAAAGGCTTGACCCTGCCTTTTATTAGCTACGGCGGCAGCAGTTTGGTGATAGACTGCATGGCAGTGGGCATGATCTTGCGCATCGATTTACAAAACCAGTTGCGTCATCAGCGCCATGTGGTTGAAAATGTCCGCAGTCGTCTGTTTCAAATGAACAAAAAGGATCAGTCAAAATGATGAAAGCCAAATTGAAGCGCGTGTCTCGGATGGTGATTTTGCTTGTGATTTTAATTTTTGGCGTGGTGTTTACCTTGTTAAATCCCGGCTTGATTGATGTCAATCTGGTGGCCAAAGTGGTGTCGATTCCGCTTGCCGTGTTGATGCTGGTTTGTTTTGCTCTGGGTTTGATCATGGGTCTTTTGATCGGCTATGCTCGAGGCAGATGGCGCCGATATCGCACTACAAAAGAGGAGAATGTTCATGTTTGAGGTCATCAAAGCGTGGTCGTTTAAATATTTTCACGATCCTGAAGCGGCCATTTTACTGATTGTCTTGGCTTTGGGCATTGCCCTCATCTGGATTTTTGGTGAATTGCTTTTCCCTCTGTTGTGTGGTTTGGTAGTGGCCTATCTTCTGGATAGCCTCATCATGGCTTTACAAAAACGCCTGCATTGTCCACGCTCTGTGGCATTGGGCCTGGTTTACATTGTTTTTATTAGCCTGTTTGCCTATGTCCTGATTGGGCTGGTGCCGATGTTTTATCGCCAGATTTTGCAGTTTGCCAGTCAATTGCCGCAGTTCTTGACGCAGTTTCACGACTTTTTGATCAATCTTCCCACTCGTTATCCAGGCTTGATTTCGCAAAGCACGGTTCAAGGTTGGGTGACCAGCACCAATTTTAATTTGGATGCCTTCACGACGATTGGTGGTTCTGTCTTAACAGGCTCAGTGAGTTCACTCGGAAAAATCATGACCATGCTGGTCTATGTCTTCTTGATTCCTTTAATCACTTTCTTTTTGCTGAAGGACAAACTGCGCCTCTTGAAAGGTTTTAATTATTACATGCCCGAAGAGCGTGGCCTGATCCTGGAAGTCTTCCGCGAAATGCGCGGCTTGATTGGCCGCTACGTGCGGGGCAAGGTCTTTGAAGTTTTGCTGGTGACTGTGGTGTCGTGGATTGGCTTTACGTTGCTACACTTAAACTTCGCTTTCCTGCTGGCTGTATTGGTGGGCCTCTCTGCTATCATCCCTTATGTAGGCGCCATTGTGGTGACCATCCCTGTGCTGGCGGTCGCTTTACTGCAATGGGGCGCAACGCCTCACTTTTTTTATGCCGCTGTGGTGTACGCAGCCATTCAGATTTTAGATGGCAATATTTTGGTGCCCATTCTCTACGCTGGCGCCGTCAATTTAAACCCTGTCGTCATCATTGCTGCCGTCCTCTTTTTTGGCGGAATCTGGGGTTTTTGGGGCCTCTTCTTTGCCATCCCCTTGGCCACGTTTGTGAAAGCCGTGGTCAATGCCTGGATTCGCCATGCCAATTTGACTTATGAAGACAAACTAGCACGGAGGGCGCAGCAAGAACTGCCGCTTTAAACACAATGGTCAACCCGATTACCTTTCAAAATATGAATGTAGGCTCAGCAGTTCAAGGGGTGTGGCAAGGCAACGCATCGAAAAGCTTGCTCACCTCCATTTTGATTGTGGTCTTGTTGTGGCTGATTTATCTAATCGTTCGGCTCTTTATCAACAAGCGCTGCAAAAATCTCAAAAAACGCACCACTTGGCGAACCCGCGCTTTTTACACCATTCTTTTCTTGTCCTTTTATTTCTTGGGACGGATTTGGATTGATGGGCTACAAAATATTTTTACTTTTTTAAGCATTATTGCAGCGGCCTTGACCATCACGCAAAAAGAATCGCTGATGAACTTGATTGGCTGTGCCTTAATTTATTGGCGTGAGCTTTTCCACACCGGCGACCGCATTCAGATTGGCAATTATTACGGCGAAGTCACCGCCATCCGCACCTTCTACTTCCACATGCTGGAGTGCGACTCCAAAAAATCCGGCGATGAAACCACCGGCAAGATCATCAAAATCCCCAACAGTTTGGTCATCACCACCCCGATCACCAATTTAAGTGAACTCTCTCCTTTTATTTGGCAAGAATTCAGCCTGATTCTGACGCCAGACAGCGACATCAACACGGCGAAAGAAGTCTTGACCGAGCTGATCGACAGCGAAGTCAAACATTATTACCTCGAGTCCAAGCACTATCTCAAAAAATTCGTCCGCGACAATTTCATCTCCGAACAACAACTCCGCACCCAAAGTTTTATTCGCGTCCACCCCCACGACCCCGGTGGATTCGAAGTTTTAATCCGTTACCTCTGCCTCCCCGCCCAAGCCAATGAACTCGAATCCCGCGTCTTGGAAAAGTTTTTGGAATACATCAAAATCTCCAAAATCGCCCACTTGGCTTTTGACTAATGAAAAGCACATTTTTGTGGATTGGGATCTCCGCTTTCGCGGGAGCCATCACATTGACAACGCTTTATGCCAACAACAACGTCACCGATGCCATCGCCGCCACAACAGCGATGAGCGTCGTCAACACCGGCACGATGGTCTACTGGCAAAGCCAGGGCGTTTCATCTAACATCGTCACTGCCCCCAACGGCACCCCTTACGTCGTCCCCGCCTTAAACCCAGGAGAAACCCCCAGTCCAACCACCCCACAAAACCAATACCAATCTCAAAACAACCAAACCAGTAAGCAAGATTTTTACAACAACTAAAAGGAGCATCCACCATGAAAACCCTAAAAATCACCGTCGCTGTTGCCGCTTTGTCGCTGTCGCTTTGTGCGGTGGCAGATTCCCCTACGCAGGTTTTTTTAATTACAAATCATACAAGTTCGCCATTGACTTATAACTCAGGTTCGACTTGTGGTTCCACTGTCCCACAACCAATCCCAGTTAATGGGACAAGTGCGATTCCATTGACTTGCACAATGATTGCTTACAATGGAGCAACGCCTGTTGCACCGTATTTCAGCTTTGCCTTATCTCAGCCGATGCACGCTTGGCAGGGAAACTGTAGTTCAAGACCTTCCCAAAATTCAGCTGCTTGTATTGGCGTATCTTCTCAAAGCAACCTTACGGTGACTCTTGATGGCGTGCAAGTGCCTGCAAATAATGTTTTTCAATCAGTTTCTGCGTCGCCAAATCCGCATATTGTGATTATTAACTCCAACTCATAACGCTCCAATGCTTTATGTCCCTCAGCCGAAAACGCTGGGGGATTTTACTGTGGGGTGTGGAGGATTGTGCTTTTACTTTTTGGTATGCTAAAGTATCAAAAGGTAATACCTTTGAATACGGATGAATACAATGGCGACTTCGATTAAATTGAATACGAACCTGAAAAGTCGGGTACAGGCGCTGGCTGAGATTCAGAAGCGTTCGGCGCATTGGATTATGCTGAATGCAATTCAGGAATATGTGGCTCGAGAAGAGGCACGAGAAGGGTTTAAGCAAGAGGCATTGGCTTCTTGGGCAGACTTTCAAGAAACCGGGCAGCATTTGACGGGAGCTGAAGTGGGTGACTGGCTCAAAACCTGGGGCTCGAAAATGAAGAAGGCCCTTGCCGGATCTGCTTGAATTGCGAGAGCTGATTATTCCGTTCGGCGACTCAGGATATATTGCGCTTTATCATTATGAACAGGTGCTTAACACGGTGTATATTCTTGCTTTCCGCCATCAAAAAGAGGTGGGGTATTGATAACGCTGGGGGGTTTTATTGTGAGGTGTGGAGGGTTGGGATTAGTAAATATATTTTATTTTAAATTTGACAATAAGTTTTACACTCTGTAAAATCAACCTCACTCATCACATGACTTGGAGGCATGATGTACGCAAAATTTATTCAAGGCCTGCGCAAAAAACACAGTTTTACACAAGAAGAACTTGCCAATGGACTGAGTATTTCAAGGCCTACTTATATTCAGATTGAACAAGGCCTGCGCGATCTGACCTTGCAGGAAGCTCAAAGGCTGGCGGGCTTGTTTCACTTGTCGTTTGAGGACTTTTTACAGCAAAAGGACCATGAGGTTTCCATCGAAGAACAAGAGGCTTGCCCTGCCATCAAGACAGAAGAGCGCTTAAGCATACCTCAGGAATCGTATGAAAAATTTAAGCAAGTCTTCCTCTATGTCTTAAAGAAAGTGGGGGGCAAACCTAATGTGGGGATGACAGTCCTTTATAAAATTCTCTATTTCATTGATTTTGATTATTATGAAAAATATGAGGAGCAACTCCTGGGCTTGCGCTACGTCAAAAACCACTTTGGTCCGACGCCCAATAAGCTTTTCCCCAAGCTGATTAAAGAGCTGGAGCAAGACAACAGCATTCAAGTCGTAAAAACAAAGTTTTATCATCCGCAAACTAAATATCTTTTGAATCCTGATCTTGACCCCGATCTCACCATCATCAACGGCCAAGAGAAGGAACATATCGATTGGGAGTTACAACGTCTGGCTGATCTCACCGCCAATCAGCTGACCTATCTGTCACATCAAGACGTGCCCTGGATTTCTGCTCAGGAAGGTCAAGAATTGGATTATGAGGCTGTTTTTTATCGCACACCTGAAACATCAATAAGGGATTACGGCGATGAGGCAAAACTTTCTACCGGAGTCACCTCGCCCCTCCGTGGGAGAGGTCGCCATGCGAAGCTTGGCGGGTGAGGGGGATCAATGGGATTGAATCAAAAACGGTTTACTGTCAAAACCTTTGAAGAGCATGAGCAAAAAGTTAAAGATTTTTTTGATCGCTATAACTTACATTGGAAAAGGCCTGATCTACGCAACTCTTATCGGATAAACATTTCAATTTTTAATGAAGATGAGATAAAAAGTTTGTCTGATGAGCATAAAAGAAGTCGAGCCAAAAAGACGTGTCCAGTCTTGTTTGCTGTGACTGATAGTGAAGACTTTTTACAGTTGCTGGAATCTTGTGGATTGGGAGGTGCTAAATCGCAACCAGCTTCAAAAAATGCGAGATATTACACGCATGTTCAGTTTGAGTTGCACGAAATACTTGATCTTCCGGCCGTTTTGTATCATTATACAACAGCAGACGCTGCGATTTTGATTTTGAAGAATAATACCATCCGATTTAGCCATCCAAGTCTTTTTAAGGATGATTTTGATACTAAATTTCACCACTTCTACCTACAGCCTGATGCAGTGGTTGTTGACGCCGAGCGTTATGACCTCTCTAGCCTTATCAATCGAGGGCTGGAATCTTTTCGGATATTCTGTATGACAAAGAATCCTAATATTTCTTCAATGTGGGTTCACTATGCTGAGAATCAGACAGGGGTTGTGTTGGGATTTAATACTGGAGTAAAACCGGGCTTATTTTATTGTGTAGAGCCTCATGTAGAGCCTCATGTAGAGGCTCATCAGGTGAGATATAGAGTGGAGGACCCTATTAGGATTGTAGCAAAAGATCCTCACCCTATGGATGATGATCAATATTTACGTGAAAATATAGTGATTCCTTTGATTAAGACAAAATCCACCCATTGGGCTTATGAGCAAGAGATTCGTCTTGTCACCACTTGTCTTCAGGAGAGGAATAAAAATGTTGAACCTACTGTAGATCACCACTTAAAGTTTCTAGAAATAAACCTACCTGAAAGACAAGTTCGACGTATTATTTTAGGGCGAAAGATTAAGCCTGTAGAAGAATTTGAAATTTGTAAAATGGTACAGGCAATGGAATTACCAATTGTAATTAGAAAGGTGGTTAGTGTTACCAGGCGTTATGGTTATAAAACAAAGATTTTGTATAACGGGCCTAAAGAGTTGGCGAAAAGGCGCGCAATTTTAACTCCCCTCACCCACGCTGCGCGCGACCTCTCCCACGGAAGGGCGAGGTGATTCTTATGTCATGGTCGTTTAAAGCAATTTTGGCTCAGCGCCCATCACGGCAAAGACATGAGCGAGCGTGGAGAGAGTAAAATTCCCGGTGCCTTTTAGGATTTTGTTGACCTGGGTTTGGCTTAGGCCAAAGTGGGTGACCAAATCATTAAAGCCTTTGTTTTCGCGTTGCATGTAGGTTTGTACTGCATGTGCGAATTGTTGTTGTAGGGAGCGGTAAATCATGGCTTCTAGTTGGGCTTCTTTTTGAAGGGTTGCATACTCAGTTTCACCTAAGCGATTTCTGGTGTATTCATTGAAATCTGTGAGTTTTAATCGTTTTGTTTTCATGTTGATGCTCTCATTTTTGTCAGTATGGCGTGCGCTTGCTTGATGTCTCGATCTTGTGAAGTTTTATTTCCACCCTTGAGTAAAATCATGTGGTTGTGTGTGACAAACCCATAATAGGCTCGCAGGCCAAAATGTGACTCCTTCAATTCAAATAAGCCAGCTCCTAAGGCTTTGCTATGTGGCATTTTAATCTCATGCCCCAAATCTTGAAGAATTAAAAGCAATTTGGAGATTTCTCTAAATTGCGAGTGAGGCAACCGATCAAGCCATTTTGTAAATTGTGGCGTTAAGCTTAATTGAATTGTTTGCATGGGAGTTTAGTGCATTATAATGCACTTGTCAATCAGTCGTGATGTGATTATAAACTAATATGAATAAATTTCAATACTTCACCACCCCATAATTTCTTTAATCCCACGGCCAATGTCAGCAGGGGACTTCACAGTGTGGACGCCTGCGATGTAGGAGGCGACGGCGCTTTGCTCAGCTTAAAAAGTACGCGATATGATAGAGTAAGAAAAGCCTCTTTGCATCAAAAAGCGAATTGCGCGGTTTTTTTCGAGGGGATTCTTCCAATTTAAATGTGGGAATTTTTTATCGAGTACGGCCTGAAGCTGAGTTTCGACGGATACTTCGCTGTCCTCCAGCGCTGTGCGGATTTCATCGCTTGAAAAGCCATGCATATTTTTGAGTTCGTGATGGATTTTTAGAGGGCCATAGCCTTGAGCCAAACGGTGGCGAACACGGCTTTCTAAAAAGCGCTTGTTGTTCAAGGCGCCTTCTGTCAAAAGCGTTGCAATCACTGTTGCGACAAGCGCTTGCTGCTCGGGGAAGGCCCGTTCCAGTTTCTGTGAAAGCTCTGCTGCGCTGTATTCACGTTTGGCGAGATAGTAGATTGCTCGACCCTTTATTTTTTGTTGGGGATCTTGCGCTTTGGAAGGCTGGCCTGTCAGAGTCATGCGCCTTAGTTTACGCTGAGCAAGAAAGGGAGTCTATCATCCCCGATTCGGCAGTTGCTTATAACGTTTTTTCAAAAAGCCAGTCGTGGCTTTGGTAGAGGGCAATGTCTTTTTGAATGCTGGGATGTTGCAAATGGGATTCGCCTAAGCAGATCGGTATCAGGTCTTCGTTGTGATGACTTGCAAAATGCTGGATCAAAGCGTCTTGCACTTGTTCAATGGTGAGCGTGGGGAGACGATCTCTTAAGTTGATCACAGGGCTTTTGACAGAACGGATGGCGTTGCTTTTGATATTAAGTTCCGGGGCAGCTAAAGCTTGGCAAAGACGAGCGAGGTCAGCGTGAACCAAAAGCGTGCCATGGTGGAAGCAATTGAGGCGGTTTTCGCGAAAGGCGCTGCCAGAGATTTTTTTGCCGTCCAAGAGAATGTCGTGACGTGCATTCAATGTCGTTTTAATGCCAAAACCCTCTAAAGCGGCTTGCACAATCTGAAGATGCAAGGCCTTGTCATAGTCCGCTTTTGGGGAAATAAAGCTGAAGTTTAAATTGCCGAGATCATGGACGACCGTTCCTCCACCACTTTGACGACGAACCAAAGGGATCTGCGCCTGCTCAAGAAAAGCAATGTCCGCTTCCAGCCAAGGATTTTGAGCGCGACCAATGACGACACAAGGGGAGTTGACGTAGAGAAACAGAGTGGGGGCGTCAATGCTGCGATGCAAGTCTGCTTCCAATGCCAAATTGTGATAGGGATTGTGAAGGAGGCTTAAATACAGCGCCGCCATTTATCGACCCTCGCTAACATGCCACTCAAAGCGATCGATGTTTTCACCCAAACCTGAAACAATGAGGACATCGCCCACGTGCAATTTGGCTTGAGGTGCAGGCGCAGGGCCGACAATGCCATTTTTACGCATGGCCAAAATGTCAATGCCATATTGGGCAATGGCCAGTTGATGAAGGGTTTTGTTGGCAGCAAAGGAGTAGTCTTCAATGACAATAGCGCGTTGTTGATGGCGAGGCGTGCTTGTATCGTCAGAATCAATTGCTCCTACGAAATAGCCTTTCAATAATTTGTAGCGATCGCGACGCAGATTGTCGCTCCAGTGCATGGCTTTGTTTAAATCCATCCCAAGGTTCACAAAGAGGTGGAGGCTCAGCATCAAGCTGGCTTCCAGGGCATCGGGAATGACTTCAGTGGCGCCGGCAGCCAGAAGGCGTTCGATGTCATTGTCATCGCGGGTTCGAACCAAAATGGGCAAGTCTTTGTGATGAAGGCGAATCTGTTGCAGCACTTTCATTGACAAGACAGGGTCTTGGAAAGTCAAGACCACTGCTCGCGCAGTATCCACGCGAATATTGCGTAAAACTTGAGGGTCAGCGGCATTGGCATACACCACATTTTCCCCCGCTAGGCGGGCTTGATTGATGATGGTGGGGTCCAAGTCCAGAGCAAGATATTCATGGCCTTCCGTCGTGATGGCCTTGGCCACCCATTGGCCCACCCGGCTGAATCCACAAATAAGAATAAGCCCAGGCTTAACAGGAAAATCAGCAAGAGAATCTGAGGGAACTGTGCGTTCTTGAAACAAAAGAAAGAGCAGCGGGCGCAGCAATTTGTCTTGAAAGCGTAAAGCAATCATGGATAAAAACATGCTTAAGATCAGTGCAGCCAAAAGAACCTGGGCATCGGTATCACGCAAAAAATTGTAGTGAGAGGCCAGGGCCACCAACACAAAGCCAAACTCCCCCGCTTGGGACAAGAGGAGGCCAATTTTGGTGGCTTCTTTGGTGTTGGCCAATTTCATCCAGTGGACCAAGTTGCTGATGATGATGAGTTTGCTGATAAAAACGGCCAGGGCCACCACGATGATCAAGCCCATGCTCTCGACAAAAACATTAACATTGATCATGGTGCCAATCCCGATAAAGAAGAGGCCTAAAAGCACGTCCCGAAACGGTCGAATGTCCGCTTCCACTTGATGGTGGTAGGACGTTCCCCCCAACATTGCACCAGCCAAAAAAGCACCAAATTCATAGGACATGCCCATTAAATTGGAAAAATACGCCGCGCCCAGCACCACAAACAACGCCGTCAATGTGAACAATTCCGCTGAGCGTGCCCGAGCGACCTCATCAAAAATAGGAGTAAAAATCTTCTTGCCAATGACGACCAAGACGACAAAAGTAAAAATGCCTTTGATCAATTCAATGCCCAAGGAGGTGATGATATTGCCCCCAGAGTGTTCTGCAAAAAAGCCAGTGATAATGATGGCGGGCACCACCATCAAATCTTGGAAGATCAACATACCCATGGTAAGGCGGCCCATGTTGCTGGAGGTTTCACCCGATTCGGTCAAGATTTTGCTGACAATAGCAGTGGAGGACATTGCGATCGACACCGCAATAATAAAGGCTGTGGTGGCAGGAGCGCCCATTTCAAGGCAGGCAATTAAGGCAATTGAACCGCACAACAACATTTGCAATCCGCCCAGTCCAAAAACAATTTTTCGCATTTTCACAAGATGGGCAAATGAAAATTCCAAGCCGATGGAAAACAGCAAAAAAATGACCCCATATTTCGCCAAGACATTCAGGTCTGCAAAGTGCTTAAACGAATGCCTGCCAATGATGCTGATCAACAGTCCCACCACCATATAGCCAATGATTGGCGGAAATTTAAGGCGACGGCACCCCGCAACCACCGTGATGGTGATTACCATAATCAGCAATAGCTGGGTGAAAATACTGGGGGTCAATGGTTAGGCCTGTCAATTCGTTGACAATACGTCTCTCGCACAAAAAAGGCGAGGAGGATCGCAATGCCAAACATGATGGGCAAAATCAAGATGGCATGGCGGTAGGCGTAGGCGTCGTAGACATGGTTTTTGGAGTAAAAATCGAGGATGTAGCCAAACAAGGGTTGAAAGACGGCGCCGCCGCCCATGATCAATGTGGCGCTTAAGGATTCGCTGCTTGCGATAATATGAGGGGGGCAGCTTTCCATGATGAGGGGATAACTTAAAATTTGTGAAGATGACAAAATGCCGAGCAATAAAAACAGCAGCATCAAAGTATGAAACGGCAAGATAAAAGAAATAATGACGAGGACGCAGGCCAAGTTGAGAAAGCCGCCGACAATCATAGGCATTTTGCGGCGGCCGACGCGGTCTGAAAAAAAACCTAGCAGTGGGCACCCAATGATGAGGCCAATGAACACCATGGAAATGATGAGAGAACCCTGGGTGTCACTCATGCCTTGAACGCTCATGAGATAGTCCTTGCCCCAGAGTGCGCCCACCACCAGCACGGTCAAATTAATGAAAGAAGTGTAGAGGCCCGCTGTCCAAATTTGACGATTTTTCAAAGCCATCCAGGAATTTTTGAAAAAGTGACCGTGAATCAAGAGCAGACTTTCTTGATAGGTTTGCTTGTAATGCTCAGGATAATCTTTCACAAAGGCAGAGATGGCAAGCAGAAAGAGGAGGCCCACTCCAGCCACAAACAACAAAGCATAGCGCCAAGACCCCAAGAGATGAACGACGAAGGTAATTTGCTGGGCGAGCATGCCGCCCAGCATGGCCATCGTCACGACCAAACCCATGATCAGGCCTGCTTTGCGTGGCTCAAACCAGCGGGCAGTCAGCAGCGCGCAAGAAAGCAGGCACAAAGTGCTGCCCATCCCTGTCACAAAACGGCATGCTTTCGCTACCCAAAAATGATCGGTCGTCGCAAAGAAAATATTGCTTAAAATGCAGAGAAAGAGGGCGCATTGCAGCAATCGCTTTGTAGAAATGCGATCTAAGAGCAGTCCTGCTGGAATCAAAAACAAAACATTGGCATAAAAATACATGGCCGATAAATTACTAATTTGCAAGGCATTGACCTGAAACGCAGCACGCAACTGATCATTCAAGACATTGAAGCTGTTCATGTTGATGAATTCAAACAAGAAGAACAACGCAGCAGAAAAGACCACCAGATAAGGTTCGCAGGTTTTATAGCGGGACATTTTATTCGCTCGGTTGGAATGGAGAGGCCATTCTAGTGGAATTTTGTAAGGCGTCACAGCTGTGGTACACTATAAAACGTACATCATGTATTTTTTAGGAGGACAGTATGCATCAGTCAACCCAGAACGCCAACTCCAAGGTCACTTCTGAAATGCTTAAAACCCAAGTGTTGCAAATTGCTGGTATTGAAAGTGTTTTGAAAGAAGCACGCAGTGGGCATTCAAAATTCTTTGACAATGAAACGGTTTCAAGTTGGCTGGAAAGTTGGGGTACCTCAACTGAAAAGGCGCCTCCAAGATGAGAGTGTATTGGTCGTATGCTGCCATCAATGATCTAACTGATTTACGTATATATATTGCAGAGCATAATCCTTCTGCTGCCAATCGAGTAGCACGACGAATTCTTGAGGCAGTTTCTTTTTTGAAAATACAGCCAGGTCTTGGACGACCCGGAAGGGTGCAAGACACTCGTGAGTTGGTTGTTCCAAGCACCCCGTTTATTGTACCTTACCATGTTGAAGGCGATGTAATAGAAATTCTTCGGGTCTATCACGCGGCAAGAATGTGGCCAAATCATTTTTAATTTTTCTGGAAAAGAAATGTCACCAATACAAGTCTTCACTTCTCATGCCCCCATCACTGGAACTGTCAATGTTCCAGGGTCCAAAAGCATCAGCAATCGGGCGCTGCTGCTGGCAGCCATTTCGTCAGGGGTGACGCGATTGAAGGGGCTGCTTGACAGCGATGACACTGAGGCTTGTCACATTGCACTGCGAAACTTGGGCGTTGTTATTCACGACTTGGGTCAAAATGAATGGCGCGTTGAGGGGTGTACGCGTTTCACCTCGACGACGATCGATTGCCGTGATGCGGGAACAGTTTCGCGCTTTTTGATTCCCATTTGTGCTGCAGTGGGAGGGGACTTTCAATTTTATGGAACAGAACGTTTGTCTGAGCGTCCCATGAAACCCTTGTTTGATGTTTTGATCGAACAAGGGGTCGAGATTGAGTATCTCGAAAACCCCGGTTTTCTGCCCATTCATATGAAAAGCAATGGCATCAAAGGCGGCAAGATTCAGGTTGATATGAAAGACAGCAGCCAGTTTGTCTCAGGGCTTTTGCTGGCGTCTCCTTATGCGAAAACGCCGCTCATCATGGATCAAGATCTGGAGGCCAAGCCGTATGTTCAAATGACCTTGCAGATGATGAAAGACTTTGCAAGTCCCTTGCCACCAGGGGTGGAACGTAGGTACACCATCGAACCTGATGCCTCCACTGCCTCTTATTTCTTTGCTGCAGCGGCGCTGACGGGAGGCTGTGTGACGGTTCCCGGCTTATCTTTTGGCGTGATGCAAGGGGACATCCGTTTCCTTGGTCTTTTGGAGAAAATGGGTGCGACGGTGACTGAGGACCAGAATGGCCTGACTGTTCAAGGTCCAGCTCTTTTAAAAGGCTTGGGCACGGTGGATATGACAGGTTTCACTGACACTTTTATGACTGTGGCAGCCATTGCACCGTTTGCCAATGCAGCCACCACCATCACAGGCCTTCGACATACGCGTCTACAAGAGTCTGATCGGGTGGAAGCGATGCGACAAGGTTTGTGCAACTTGGGTGCACAGGTGAGTACGACAGAAGACAGCATCACCATCCAGCCCGGTCTTTTACATGGAGGCCACATCAACAGCCACAACGACCACCGCATTGCGATGTCTCATGCTTTAATCGGCCTCAAAATCCCTGGTGTTATCATCGATGGCGCCGAGTGTGTTAAAAAAACCTGCCCTCAGTATTTTGAATTGTTGGCCTCTCTCACAAAATAGTTTGCAATTCGCCCAGATATGTGTACAATGCGTTCTGTTTATAGTTTAACACTAACAGAAGGAGCAAAAAAATGTACGGATCAACTCAGGTTACAAATGGGATCGGACGCGAGGCAAGTTGTGTCAGTGCGGGAAGTTTTTACACTGTTCCACTCAATGACGATGTACCTCCATCGCTGACCATACCAGATAATGAGGCCAGGATATTTAGAACAGATATTAAGAATGCAAGATGGACAAATGCCCTGTGCCACGCTGGGCTACTGACTGCAATCGCTGGTTTTTGCTATCGCGAATCAACTGAAGACGCCAATCTCAAAGCTGTTGGCCTGCTGATTATGATTATCGGAGCTGCTTTATCCGTCTATATGACGGCAGGCAGCAATACCAGAAAAAATCAATATCGCGCTGTGATCGGACCATTTCTTAAGTTGCCAGACCGTGAACCCACTCAAGATTTGGAAAATGGGCATTGATTTTTTGCATATACGGCCTCAAAGTCAAAATCTTGAGATTGGGGCCCGCATCTTCAGTGAAATAAATGGGCAGGCCTTCTTTGCGCAGTGCCCAAATGGTCTGCATGGCGGCCAGGGTTTCAGGCAGAAAATAGCAAATCGATGGGGAGGCAGCCAGCATCGTGGCATGCATCGACAAGGCATTGCGTTCAGCGGTTGCCCCCAACAAATCAAAATTTTGTTCAGTCAAAGCATGTTTTAATTGTGAGAGATCTTGTTCCACTTGCTTGGGCCAGGATTCATAGAGCATTGACGTTTGGGTGGTGATGTTCATGGCCTCGCGGGAACTAATGGGTTTTTCAGCGGTCGTTAAAATATGAAGACCAATGGCCAAATCAGGAAAAGCGTAAGGGAGTGGTTCGGCAAAACTGTCGAGGCCATCATCACGCTCACCCCGATGCCATTCCACAAAGCCTTGCCACAATGAACGACAGGCACTGCCTGAGCCCATGCGGCACAAAATGGAGAGAATCGGTTCAGGCAGATCCCAGGCATATAAATCAGAAAATGCTTTAACCAACGCTGCGAATCCACAAGCACTGGAGGCCAACCCCGCTGCGACGGGCAAGTTCATGGTGGTGTCGACACGATAAAATTGTTCAGCATGTGGTTTAAGCAAATTCAAAAAATGAGACAGACGCTGATGAAAAGTGTGGGACTGCCCAATAATATTGCCATTTAAAGTCACTTGATGCATCGAGGCGTCCGTCAGCTGAATCCGCGTATGTGCACCCTTGTCGCCCAGGGAAATAGAAAGCGAGCTTGTCATGGGCAAATTGAGCAAAGCATTGCGCTTGCCCCAGTATTTGATGAGAGCGATGTTGCTGGGGGCAAAGGCTTCGCCGATGTCTTTTTGTGGAGTTGTGGCCTGACTGGCCAAGAGATTTTTAATCATGAAAAAGCACTCCGTCGTTTGAAAGCATCACGATGCCTCCTGTCATCCTGTGATCGCGTAGCAAGCTACAGGAC